>NZ_LZKF01000156.1:0-23324 GCF_001672665.1 Mycobacterium sp. E2238
TGGGTGCGGGCCAGCATGTTTCGCCTTCTCAGTTGGCGCCGACAGCGCCAGTCCCGCCCGGGCGCGGTCGCGGCCGCCGATTTGGGTGCGGGCCAGCATGTTTCGCCTTCTCAGTTGGCGCCGACGGCGCCGATCCACCGGGTGCCGCTCGCGGCCGCCGATTTGGGTGCGGGCGCAACAGGGGCCATACGCGGGGGCGCCAAGTGCCCGCCCGCCATCTGTGTCCGATTGGCGGCTTCGGCCCCCGCATACGAATCGGCGCTTACTCCCAGAGCGCTGACGAACTGCTCGTGGATCATGCTGGCCTGGGCGCTGATCGCCTGATACTGCTGGCCGTAGCCGGCGAAGCTGGCCGCCGTCACCGCCGAGACCTCGTCGGCGGCCGCCGGGACGACTCCCGTGATCGAAAACGCGGCCGTCGAGTTGGCCGCGGCGACGGCCGAACCTATCGCCTGCAGCTGGCCCGCCGCGGCCAGCAGCAGGTCCGGCTGTGTGGTCACGAACGACATGTGTCTTCTCCTCATGGAATGCCTGGATCTGGGGTGTCTCGTCGTGCTTCGTGAGACTATGTCATAAATTATGAATCTCTGTCTAGTCGTAGGTCTTGATTTCTATTTTTGATCTTTGAACTCGCGTATCTGGATACTTTGCCCGTCTTTCGGCACCGCGTTACTCTGGACGGATGCCACGCACTAACGCCGCAGGCTGGGGACTGAAGCGCCTGCTCGAGGCGACGCTGAACCGCGACATCACCGTCGAGCAGTTGCGCGACGCCTGTGGCGTCACCAAAGGACGCTGGTACGGGGGCGCCGGCCGCGCGAACGCGGACGATTTCCCCGACGCCGAGGAGGCCAGGCGCGCCGCGCACTCGTTCGGACTCAGCGCAACGTGGCTACAAGTCGAACTGGGCCTGATCACGCCCGAAGATGTGCATGCGGCGTTGGGTGACGGGCAGCCGCTGGACCCGTTCCGCGCCACGACCCGGCAGCGAGTGTTGATGCCGAACCCCACGGCGGAGGGCTCGGGCGACTGAGTCGCTGCTTGTCAGTACCCGGGCATACAATCGAACACATGTTCGAGATACCGCCGGATCCCGCCGCCATGGTAGAGCTGATCGAGTCGTCGCACCGGCAGGAATCCATGTTGGTGGCCCGCCGGCTGGCCGCGGTAGCGGCATTGCTGCGGCATCGGGTGGCCGCCGCCGAGCGGCCCGAGCGGTCCCAGGAATACGCGGCAATCGACGGCTTCGAGCAGACCGCTGCCGAGGTCGCCGCCGCGATGAACCTCTCGCCCGTAGCGGCGAGCTATCTGGTGTCGTACGCCGAGGCGCTGGACGCCAGGCTGCCGAAAGTTGCGGCCCTGCTCGCGGAGGGCCGAACCGACTGGCGCACCGTGCGCTTGATCATCAGCCGCAGCGATCTGGTCACCGACGAGAAACTGATCACGAAGATCGACCAGTCGCTGGCCGAACGCATCGGCAACTGGCACGGCTGGTCGAAGCAGCGCATCATCAACGCCGTCGACGCCGCCGTGCGGGCCACCGACCCCGACGGCGCCCGTGAGCGCCGCCTTGCGGCCGAAAGCGACCGCCACATCGCGATCAGCACCAAAGAGGATGGGATGGCCGACATCTACGGGTCGGTCGCCGCCACGGCGGCAACCGCCTTTGACCGACGGCTCTCGCAACTCGCCAAGCGGGTGTGCCCGGCGGACCCGCGGACACTGGATCAGCGCCGGGCCGACGCGCTGGCCGCGCTGGCCGAGGGCCGCGAGCTGACGTGCACCTGCGGGCAACCGGAGTGCCCCTACCGGGTGGGTGACCATTTTGGGACCGGAGCGCAGGTGGTCATCAACGTAGTGGCCAGCGACCGGACCGTCCATGCCGATGGCACCGAGCCCGGCTACCTGGAGGGCCACGGCGTGATCGACGCCGAGCAGGTGCGCCAACTGGCCGCTGCCGCATCCTTGCTCGTGGCCGATCCGGTGACAAGTCCGGTCGAAGCGCTGCGCTACCAACCATCCGCCGCCCTGGAGCGGGCCGTCCGGTGCCGCGATCTCACCTGCCGCTTCCCCGGGTGCAGCCGGCCGGCCGTTGTCTGCGACCTCGACCACACCATTCCGTTCAACCACCGCAATCCGGTTGCGGGTGGGCTAACCGTCGCGGACAACCTCAAATGCCTTTGCCGACAACATCATCGACTCAAAACCTTCGGCGGGTGGCGCGATAAGCAACTGGCCGACGGCACCGTCGTCTGGCTGTCTCCCACCGGGCGGACCTATCGCACATCGCCCGCCGGCGCCGACCTCTTCCCCCAAACCCGCGCCCCCGCCTGCGCGCCGCCGATGCCCAGCACAAGAAGCAGATCGCGGCAAAGAAGCGCGCGAATCACTCGGGTGCGCAACCACAACCGCGTGCAGCGGCCCATCAACGAAGCCAGGCGGGCGCTCGAGGAGGCCCGCCGGCAGGAAATCGCGGCGCGCAAATTCCGTAACCACATGCGCGACATGCTGTTCGCGTTCAAAGGCACACCGAGCACCAGCCCCTTCTGCACCTGGGTGAATGACCCCAAAGAGCCCGAAGAACTACCGCCGGACTGGACTCCCGACGGACCGGCCGTGAAACCCGTGCCGGACGATCCACCCTTCTGACGCGCTGGGCGGGTGCGGCTCGGATCAGCCTCCCGCGGGGGGTTGGGCAATGACGGTGGGCTTGAAACCGTATCGCGGCGCGACGAAATGGGCTGCCGCATTCCGCCCCGTCCCGCCGACAGGCATCATCGGCACTCCGCCAACCGCGTTCGTGGCCGGTTCCATAGCCGACGCAGCGGTGAGACCGTTGAGCGCCAAGGTGACCGGTGGCGCCGCCGGGGCCGCGCTGGTCCATACCGCCGGCACCGACAAACCACCGATCGATGCGGCCTTGCCGACGGCTCCGCCAACGGAGCCCAGGCCTGGACCGGCACCGGAAATGGCCGCGGGCAGAGCGGCTTCCGCGGCTTTGGCGGCCCCCTCCGCCGCGGACTTCGCGGCGGGCATCATGCCCTGGGCGATACTTTGGATGTCTTTGAACGAGGTGGTGAATAGCCGGGTCGGTGAAATCAACCGGATGAACGCGTCAAAGGGCGTACTGGCGTCCAGGGTTTGCGATCCGGTCAGCCCCTCCAGCAGGTCACCCAACGGACCGCTGACGACAAGCCCGTCGCCCTCGGGGTTGAGGGCGATTCCACCGAGGGAAAACGCGGGATTGGGATTGCCCGTCGCCCCGGCCAGCGACGACAACATTTGGGGCACGGCGTCGAGCCCCTGCGCGCTGTTGCTCCCGCTGGCGCCGGCCGCTTGGGAGACCGCAGCGGCCTGGCCGGCGACCCCCGCCGGGTTGGTAGCGGGCGCCGCCGGCTCGAACGGCGGCAACGTCGACGCCGCGGCCGACGTGCCGGCGTATCCGTACATCGCGGCAGCGTCTTGTGCCCACATCTCGCCGTATTGCGACTCGGTGGCCGCGATCGCCGCGGTGTTCTGCCCGAGGAAGTTCGTCGCCAGCAACTCCATCAACAACGCCCGGTTGGCCGCGATCACCGGCGGGGGCACCGTTTCGGCGAACGCCGACTCGTAGGCTCCCGCCGCCGCCACCGCCTGGACGGCGGCATGTTCGGCCCGCCCCGCGGTGCCCCGCAGCCACCCCACTTGCGGCAGGGCCGCGGTCAACATGGACGACGCGGCCGGCCCCTGCCATGGCCCGTCGGTAAGGGCCGCAATCGCCGCCCCATAAGAGGATGCTGCGGAATGCAGCTCGGCGGCCAGCCCGTCCCAAGCCGCCGCGGCGGCGAGCAGCGGTCCCGAGCCAGGGCCCGCATACATCAGCGCGGAGTTGACCTCCGGCGGCAACTGCGCGAAATCCAGCATGTGCCCTCGCCTAACCGACCGCGGCCTTATTGGCCGCCTCCGTGGCGGCGTACGAACCGGCGCTGATGCCGAGCGTCGTCGCCAACTGCTCGCGGACCACGGCGGCCTCAGCGCTGATCTCTTGGAAGAGCTTCGCGTGCCAGGAGAACTGCGCGGCGGTCAGCATCGACACCGCATCAGCGGCGGCGGGAAGCACCCCCGTCGTCGGGCCAGCCACGGCCGAGCTTCCCTCCCGCACGGATGAGTTGATGCTGTGCAGTTCCCCGGCCACCGTCTCCAGTATTTCCGGTTGCGCCGTCAGATAAGACATTTCCCCTCCTCTAATCGCCTTCAAATCAACAGCTTTCAGCCCGCCTGCGTGCACCGCGCCGGGCGCCTGGCCACGTTAGGTCAGTGGCGTCCGGAGAAGACAGCCTCAGGCTCGCCAATTCATTACCGCGTCGATAACTGTTCACTTTGCTGGCAAGGAGTGCTGGAACATTTGGGTTCGGCATGAAAGATATTGCCAACTAATATGATTGGAGTCATATATGAACCTATATGTGCGACCTCGAGAGGTTACGGCCGGTTGCTACACACCAGTAAACGTTCGACTCTGTTGCAACGCAGCATGATTCGTGTCGGCAGGCCGACCGAAGCGGGCGGCCCGTAGCAACGGGGTCGCCTTAGCGGCTAGGGTGCCAGGCATGCCGGTCGCAAATAAAGCCCCCAGGTTTGCCCGCATGCTGATCGCCTTGGCCGTCGCCGGATCGGCGGCCGCGATGGTGTCGGCCTGCGATTCCCCGCCTTCCACGCCCGCGCCCGGGGTCAATCCCCGTCAGGTCACCGTCGTCGGGTCGGGGGAAGTGCAGGGCGTCCCGGACACCCTGACCGCCGACGTCGGCATCGAGTTCACGGCACCCGACGTGACCGCCGCGATGAACCAGACCAACGACCGCCAGCAAGCGGTGATCAACGCGCTGGTCGGCGCCGGCGTCGACCATAAAGACATCAGCACCACCGAGGTCACGCTGCAGCCGCAGTTCAGCAATCCCGGGCCCAACGCCACACAGACCATCACGGGCTACCGCGCGACCAACGCCATCACGGTCAAGATCCACCCGCCCGACGCCGCGTCGCGGATACTGGCCCTGATCGTCGGCACCGGCGGCGACGCCACCCGCATCAAGTCGGTCAGCTACTCCATCGCCGACGACTCGCAGCTTGTCAAGGATGCCCGCGCGCGGGCGTTCAACGACGCGAAGAACCGCGCCGAGCAGTACGCCCAGCTGTCCGGGCTCCGGCTGGGCAGGGTGCTGTCCATCTCGGAGGCGACGGGACCAACGCCCGGGGGACCACCCGCGCCACCGAAGGCCATGCCGAGCATGGTCCCGCTGGAACCCGGGCAGCAGACGGTGAGCTTTTCGGTGACCGCCGTTTGGGAATTGGACTAGCGCGATGGCGGCGACTAGCGACTACTGCTGGTAGACCCTCGGGTCCAGGGTGCCGATGTACGACAGGTCGCGGTAGCGCTCGTCGTAGTCCAGGCCGTAGCCCACGACGAAGTCGTTCGGGATGTCGAAGCCCACGTACGCGATGTCGACGTTGGCGCCCTTGGCATCGGGCTTGCGCAGCAGCGTGCACACCCGCAGGGAACGCGGATGGCGACTGGTGAGGTTGCGCAGCAGCCACGACAGCGTCAGGCCCGAATCGACCACATCCTCGACGATCAGCACGTCGCGGCCCTGGATGTCGCGGTCCAAGTCCTTGAGGATCCGCACCACACCCGAAGACGACGTGGAGGTCCCGTAGGAGCTGACGGCCATGAACTCGAACTGGGTCGGCACCGGGATCGCCCGGGCCAGATCGGTGACGAAGATCACGGCGCCTTTGAGCACGGTGATCAGCAGCAGATCCTGGCCGGTCTCGGTCATGGCGTCGCGGTATTGCCCGCCGATCTCCTCGCCGAGTTCGGCGATTCGCGCCTGGATCTGCTCGGCGGTAAGCAGCACTGACTTGATGTCCCCCGGGTACAGCTCCACGGGCTGGGCGGGGGTGATCGCCGAGGAGATCTGGGCCACGCCCACAGAGTGCCACGCCAACGGCCGAATAACCAACGGCGACCCCGGTATTGCGCCTATCGAACCGGTTCGCGCCACAGGGTGAGCACCCCGTCGCGCCGCCCCGCGATCAGCCGCTCGTCGCGCAGTGCGGACCCGACCGCCACCCCGCCCTGCCCGCGCCAGGCGGTGACGAGGGCGTCGACGGCGCGGATCTGCTTGTCGGTCAGGCCCGTTGCGCCGCCCGCCAGGAGCCAGCCGCGGATCACCCGGCGCCGAACCGGGACGGGCAGCGCGGCCAGGGCCTGCGTGTGCAACCCCGCGCCCACCTTCGCCTCGGGCAGCGCCTGGGCCGCGAGCGAGTCGATCAGCTCGGTGTCCTCGCGCAACGCCGTCGCCGTGCGCGCCAGGGCCTCGGCCACCCCGCCGCCGAGCACATCCTCGAGCAGCGGCAGCACCTCGAGGCGCAGCCGGGTCCGGGTGAAGCGGGGATCGGCGTTGTGCGGATCCTGCCACGCCGTCAGGCCCAGCTCGCGGCACGCGGCGTGGGTCGTGGCGCGCCGCACACCCAGCAACGGCCGACCCCACGGTGGGTCGTAGGGGCGCATCCCGGCGATCGACCGCACGCCCGACCCGCGGCCCAGCCCCAACAGCACCGTCTCCGCCTGGTCGTCGAGCGTGTGGCCCAACAACACCGGTCCGCCGTGGTACGCGCTCAACGCCGCATAGCGGGCGGCACGCGCGGCGGCCTCGGGGCCGCCTTCGTTCCCCACGCGCACGCGAACGACCTGTGCCGCAACACATCCCAAGGTGACGGCTTGGCCCCGGGCGGTTTCGGCGACCGCGGCGGAGTCGTCTTGCAGGCCGTGATCGACGATCACGGCGGTGGTGGGCAGCAGCTGGGCCGCCACCGCCGTGAGCGCGAGGGAATCCGGGCCGCCGGACAGCGCCACGCACCATTGTTCGGCCGTGGCGACATGGGTCTGGATGAACGCCTCGACGGCAGCGCGCAGCTGCCCTACAGCACCCTGTCGATCCATCGCTGGGGTTCCTGGATTTCGGCGGGCAGGGGCAGTGTCTCGGGACCGGACCAGATGGCGTTGAACCGCTCCATGCCGACCCTCCCCACCACATGGTCGACGAACGCCTTGCCCCGCGTGTACTGGTTGAGCTTCTCGTCGAGCCCCAGCAGCGCGCGCAGCAGGCGCTGCAGGGGCGGTTGCTTGCGGTTGCGGCGTTCGTCGAATCGACGGCGGATGGTGGTCACCGACGGCACCACCATGGGCCCCACGGCGTCCATCACGTGGTCGGCGTGACCCTCCAGCAGGGTGCCGAGCACCAGCAGCTGATCGAGGGCCTGCCGCTGCGGCTCCGACTGCATCGCACGCACCAGACCCACGATGCCCGACGAGCTGCCGTCCGGCGCCCCGTTGCCGCGGGTGCGGACGTACTCCGCCAGCCGGCTCGCCACCTGCGCGATGTCGTCACCCGCGTCCCGGGTCAACAGCGCCAGGGCCCGGGACATGTGCTCGGACAGCCACGGGTTCGCGGTGAACTGCACCCGGTGGGTCACCTCGTGCAGGCAGACCCACAACCGGAAGTCGGAGGGATCGACCCGTAACTGCCGCTCTACGGCGATGACGTTCGGATACACCAGCAGCAGGCAGCCCTCTTTCGCGGCCGCGAACGGGTCGTACTGACCGAGGATGCCGGACGACACGAAAGCCAGCACGGCCCCCGTCTGCGCGCCGGTGACGCGGCCCGTCAGAAAGCCACGCGGCTTCTCGGCCCCGTTCATCATCACCCGCATCGACTCGGCCGCCGCGCCGATCCATTCGGGGCGGTCGACGATGCGGGCGGCGGGCACGACACCGTTGGTGACCAGGCCCGTGACCTCACGCACCGGCGGTTCGGCCTTGGCGGCCGAACTGGTGAGCTCGTCGATCACCTGGCGCCGGGTGTACTCACTGGACGGCGGACCGGGCCGGGCCAGCCGCTGACCGACCGTGGCGGCGAAGCGCCAGTCGACGGCGGTACCGAGGGTCAGCTCGGAGGGCGCGCTCATGAGCAACCACACGACCAGAGCCGGCTGGCCAGGGCGTCCATCGCGTTGCGGCCGTTCGGGCCGGCGGCGTTGGAGATGAAGGCGAACGTGAGCACCCGTCCGCTGCGGTCGGTCAGCACCCCGGCCAGGGCGTTGATGGCGGTCAGCGATCCCGTCTTGGCGCGCAACCAGCCGGCCGGCCCCTGATTGGAGGCCGCGTCGGTGAAGCGGTCGGCCAGCGTCCCGCTCCCGGCCGCGATCGGGAGCAGATCCAACAGCGCCCGCAGCGTCGGCTGGTCGGGCCCGGCGGCGGCCTGCAGCACGCCGTCGAGGGTCTTGGCGGTCAGCCGGTCGTCGACGGAAAGCCCGCTGGAATCCATCAGCGTGACGCCCCCGGTGTCGACGTGGGCGGTGCTCAACCGGTTGGTCACCGCGTCGGCCGCACCGGCGAAGCTGCGCGGACGGTTGATCGCGGCCGCCACCTCGCGGGCGATGCACTCGGCCATCACGTTGTCGGAGTGGTCCATCATCTCGGACAGCCGCTGCACCAGGGGCGCCGACTGCACGACCGCCAGCTGCCGTGCCCCCGACGGCGCCGTAGCGATCGTCACGGCACCGGGATCGAGGCCCAGCGCCTTGGCCAGCTCTCGCCCGGCGTCGAGCGCCGGGGTCCGCGACCGCCGGGAGTTGACGGTGCTGGGCTGGATACGCCCGGCGTCGATCATCACCGATTCGATCGGCGCGATGTCGCCGTTGTCGACGTCGGCGGCATCCCAGCCCTGCGCCATCGTCGGTCCGGTGAACGCCGAGGTGTCCACCTGCACCGCGGTCGGCGTCACGCCGCTGCGGCGGATCTGCTCGACCAGGTCACTGAGCCGGGCGGATCCGCGGTACCAGGTGTCCACGCCGGGCGGCGCCGCCGACAGCACCGGGTCGCCCGCACCGACGAGCACCACGGGGCCCTGGGCGTTCTGGCTGCCGGCCACCACCCGCGTGCTGATCCGCGCCTGGTGGTCCAGCGTCAGCAGCGCCGCGGCCGCGGTGAGCACCTTGTTGGTCGACGCCGGCACCAGCGGCATGTCGCCGGCCACCTGCCAGAGCTCTTTCCCGGTCAGGGCGTCGGTGACCCGGGCGCCCAACCTGCCCAGGTTCGGATCGGCCGCTATCGGCGCCAGCGCGGCGGCCACCCCGGCCGGGCTCGGCGTCTCGGCGGTGTCACTGACCGGGATCATCCCCGGCTTGACCGTCGGCGCATGCGGGGGCGGTATCGGGGCGTGCGAGCTGTTGCCGCCGTGCCCCGCCGAAGTGAAAAACGTTGCCGCCGCCACCACGGCGGCGACAAACGCCAGCACGGCCAACCCGACGAACACGTGGGTGGATTTTTGCCAGCGAGTGGGACCCATCGCTCTCCTGACTGTCTGGACCCATTCTGCCGAATCCGACGCAAATGCCTCGACTAGGGTGATCCCCGACGCGAACGGACCACCGCGAAAAGCCCAGATCTAAGGAGCACACAGTGCAATTCGACGTGACCATCGAGATTCCGAAGGGCCAGCGCAACAAGTACGAGGTCGATCACGAGACCGGCCGGGTGCGTCTGGACCGCTACCTCTACACCTCGCTGGCCTACCCCACCGACTACGGCTTCATCGAGGACACGCTGGGAGAAGATGGCGACCCGCTGGACGCCATGGTGCTGCTGCCGCAGTCGGTGTTCCCCGGCGTGATAGTCGAGGCGCGCCCCGTGGGCATGTTCCGGATGGTCGACGAGGCCGGGGGCGACGACAAGGTGCTGTGCGTGCCGGCCGGCGACCATCGCTGGGACCACATCCAGGACATCGGCGACGTGCCCGAATTCGAACTGGACGTGATCAAGCACTTCTTCGAGCAGTACAAGGCGCTCGAGCCGGGGAAGTTCGTCAAGACCGCCGACTGGGTCGGCCGCGCCGAAGCCGAAGCCGAGGTCCAGCGTTCGGTCGAGCGGTTCAAGTCCAACGGACACTGATGCCCGCTGACGTGCGGTAACGCTCGTGGCGTAACCGCATGCCGAGGTCCGGTGGCATCCTGGCGATGTGACCCCGGTGTTGCATTTCGCCGCCAATTTCTGGTGGCTGGTTTTTCCGCTGGGCGGTGCGATCGGCGGCGGCCTTCGCGCCATCGCGGCGGCGAACGAGCGTCGGGCCGAGCGCCGGCTGGAACGGTATCGGCTGAAGCAGCAGGCCAAGATCGCGGTGGCTGAGGCATCGGGCCGGGCGCGGACCAACGCGCAAAGCGATCGGCGAGAGATCGCCAAACTCGTTGAGGCGCATGACCGTACCGACATCCGGTGGTTCGACTATGAAGTCGATATCGCGCGATTGCTGGACTTCCCGATGATGACCGATATGCGAGCCCCGCTGACCATCGCGTTCCATCGGGCGAAGCGGCATGCGGATTTGCTGCGGCCCGAACCGCCCGAGAGCCTGGTCGGCAACCGGGACGCTTTGGTGGAATACCGCGACGCCGTCCACGAGTACATCAGCGCCTTTGAGATCGCCGAGGCCGAGGCGATTCGCCGGCGTCGCAGCGACTTCTCGGCGGACGAACAGCAACGGATGGCGCGGGCCCAAAGCTTGCTGCACCTGGCGCAGGACGAGGCGGCCACCCGCGATGAACGACAGAATGCCTACGCGCGGGCGAGCAAGGAACTCGATGGCCTGATCGTGCTGCCGGCCCCCGCGAGGGCCGGCATCGAACGACGCATCGCGGGCCAGATCGAGGCCTAAGCGGCCGCCGCGGCCTTGGCGTTGCGCCGATTGCGCAGCACGCTCCAGCTCAGCGCCGCGCCGATGAACACCACCCCAACCGACGCGGTGATCGGCTCGGGGACCTGGTAGTGCGGGTTGACCGAGAGCAGCATGATCACGGCGAGCACCCCGATCGCCCAGTGCGCGCCGTGCTCCAGGTACACGTAGCGGTCCAGCGCATCCTGCTTCACCAGGAAGATGGTGATGGACCGGACGAACATCGACCCCACCAGTCCGAGGCCCAGCGCGATGACGATCGGGTCCGAGGTGATCGCGAAGGCGCCGGTTACCCCGTCGAACGAGAAGGCGGCGTCGAGGACCTCGAGATACAAGAACAACGTGAAGCCGGCCTTGCCGACCGCCGTGCCGGCCGACACCGCCTCGAGGTCCGGCGGGCGGAACGCCCGGCTGAGACCGTTGACCACTAAATAGGTCACCAGGCCCAGCAGTCCCGCGGTGAGCACCGTCTGGCCCTCGTCGCTGGAGTGCGTCAATCGCGTCCCGACGAGCACCAGCGCCACGACGGCCACCGCCACCGATACCTGCCCAAGCCGCCCGATGCGGGCGAACGGAGCCTCAATCCACTTGAGCCATTTGATGTCTCGGTCGTAAACGATGAAGTCCAAGAACAGCATCAGCAGGAACGTCCCGCCGAACGCCGCGATCTGTGGGTGCGCGGCGGCGATCAGCTTTTCGTAGCTGGGCGAGCCGTCGGGGAATTCCAGCGCCCCGTGCTGCGGGGGGTGTAGGGCCAACTCCATCGCCCGGACCGGATCGAGGCCCGCGGTCGCCCAAACGATCAGCAACGGGAAGACCAGCCGCATCCCGAACACGGCGATGAGAATCCCGACGGTCAGGAACATCCGCCGCCAGAAGGGGCTCATCTGCTTCAGGATCGCGGCGTTGATGATCGCGTTGTCGAACGACAGCGACACCTCGAGGGTGGCCAGCACCAGCAGTAAGAAGAGGTCCTTCAGGCCGCCGTGGGCATAACCCGCCATGAGGGCCGCCACGGTGACCAACAGCGAGATCCCGAAGATGCGCAACGCGGCCAAGGTGTCCTTTCCGACAGCCGCCCACGATAGCGAAGCCCGGTCGCCGCCGCCGACCAGCATCCACGGCCACTTACTATTTTCAAATTGTGGCCATGCCCGAAGTCGGCGGTACCCAAGCCTCCACCGGCGCGGGTCCGATCACGCGCGGCAGCGTGGCCCGGGTCGGCGCCGCGACGGCGCTGACCGCCCTGTGCGGTTACGCCGTGATCTACCTGGCCGCCCGTGACCTGGCGCCGGGCGGCTTTTCGGTCTTCGGGGTGTTCTGGGGGGCATTCGGATTGGTCACCGGCGCCGCGAACGGGTTGCTTCAAGAGACGACCCGGGAGGTCCGCTCGAGCCGCCACCTGCCGGCGGCCTTGCCGGGCGGGGACGAACCGCGGACCCATCCGCTGCGAGTCGCGGCACTGGTCGGCGTGGGCGCGGCCGGGGTGATCGCCGGCAGCGCGCCGCTGTGGAGCGGGCGGGTGTTCGTCGAGCAGCGCTGGCTGTCGGTGGCGCTGCTCAGCGTCGGCCTGGCCGGGTTCTGCGTGCACGCCACCCTGCTGGGCATGCTGGCCGGCACCGATCGGTGGACCGGATACGGGGCGCTGATGGTGACCGACGCCGTCATCCGGGTGACCGTCGCCGCGGCCACCGTCGTGCTCGGCTGGCGCCTGGTCGGCTTCCTGTGGGCCACCGTCGCGGGCGCGGTCGCCTGGCTGATCATGCTGGTGGCATCACCTTCGGCGCGGGCCGCCGCCCGGATGCTGACGCCCGGTGGCGCCCGGACCTTCCTGCGCGGGACCGCCCATTCGATCACCGCCGCGGGCGCGAGCGCGATTCTGGTGATGGGTTTTCCGGTGTTGCTGAAGCTGACCAGCGACGAGCTCGGGGCCGAGGGCGGGGTGATCATCCTCGCCGTGACGTTGACGCGGGCGCCGCTGCTGGTGCCGCTGACAGCCATGCAGGGGAATCTGATCGCGCATTTCGTCGACGCGCGCAGCGACCGGGTTCGTGCCCTGATCGCGCCCGCGGGGATCATCGGCGGTATCGGCGCGGTCGGCGTGATCGCCGCCGGGGTGGTGGGCCCGTGGCTGCTGCGGGTCGCCTTCGGGCCGCAGTACCAGGCCAGCGGCGCGTTGCTGGCCTGGTTGACCGCGGCGGCGGTGGCGATCGCCATGCTGACGCTCACCGGGGCCGGCGCGGTAGCGGCGGCGCTGCACCGGGCGTACTCGCTGGGCTGGGTCGGCGCGACGGTCGCCTCGGGATTGCTGCTGCTGCTGCCGCTGCCGTTGCAGACCCGGACCGTGGTCGGCTTATTGTGCGGCCCGCTGGTGGGAATCGGCGTTCATCTGGTGGCGCTCTCGCGCGCCGAGCGCTTGGCCGCCTGATCCTGGCTAACCTTGTGGGCTAGATGGTTACTGACTCCAAATACTCGGGCGCCTGGATCGTCATCCCCGCCTTTAACGAAGCCACCGTCATCGGCGACGTGGTCGCCGATGTGCGCTCGATCTTCGACAACGTCGTCTGCGTAGACGACGGCAGCACCGACGGCACCGGCGAGATCGCCAGGCGGGCCGGCGCTCATCTGGTGCGGCATCCGATCAATCTGGGCCAGGGCGCGGCCATCCAGACCGGCGTCGAGTACGCCCGCAAACAGCCTGGGGCGCAGGTGTTCGCCACGTTCGACGGCGACGGGCAGCATCGGGTCAAGGACCTGGCCGCGATGGTGGACCGGCTCTGCGCGGAGGACGTCGACGTGGTCATCGGGACGCGGTTCGCCGCCCCCGGCGGCACCCGGCCGCCGTTCGTGAAGCGGCTGGTGCTGCAGACCGCCGCGCGCCTGAGCCGTCGTGGCCGCCGACTTGGCTTGACCGACACCAACAATGGGCTGCGGGTCTTCAACAAGAAGGTCGCCGACGGGCTGGACATCACCATGAGCGGCATGAGCCACGCCAACGAGTTCATCATGCTGATCGCCGAAAACCATTGGCGCGTGGTCGAACAACCGGTCGAGGTGCTCTACACCGATTACTCCAAGTCGAAGGGGCAGCCGCTTCTCAACGGCGTCAACATCATCTTCGACGGGTTCCTGCGAGGGAGGATTCCCAGATGAACTGGATCCAGGTGCTGCTGATCGGATCGATCATCGCGCTGCTGGTCTATCTGCTGCGGTCGCGCCGGAACGCGCGGTCGCGGGCCTGGGTCAAGGTCGGCTACATCGTCTTCGTGCTGGCCGGTGTCTATGCCGTGCTGCGGCCCGACGACACCACGGTCGTGGCGCAGTGGTTCGGGGTGCGCCGCGGCACCGACCTGATGCTCTACGCGCTCGTCATGGCCTTCTGCTTCACCACGCTCAGCACGTACATGCGGTTCAAGGACCTGGAACTGCGCTATGCCCGGCTCGCCCGCGCCCTGGCGCTCGAGGGCGCGCAGGCGCCCGAACACAGCTAGACCGTCTGGGCGCTGCGGAAGTACTCGACCGTGCGGCGCACGCCGTCGTCGAGCCGGACCCGCGGACGCCACCCCAAAACCCGTTCGGCCAAACCGATGTCGAGGCACGACCGCCTCAGATCGCCCAGCCGGTCCGGATGAAACTCCGGGTCGTCGGGCCCCCCGACCGCCGCGGCCACCGCCGAATGCAGTTGCCGGTCAGACGTTTCCACTCCGGTGCCGATGTTGAACCGCTGTCCCCCGCCCGCCTCCCCGGCGGCCTTGACGAAGGCGTCCACCACGTCGTCGACGAACACGTAGTCGCGGGTCTTGCTCCCGTCGCCGAACACCTTGGTGGGTTTACCCGACAGCAGCGCCTGGGCGAAGATCGCCACGACACCGGCTTCGCCGTGCGGGTCCTGCCGCGGTCCGTAGACGTTGGCCGGGGCGATGTGCGAGCAGTCCAGGTCGTAAAGGTGCCGGAAGGTGTTCAGGTAGATCTCGCCGGCCACCTTTCCGGCCGCGTACGGCGAGGCCGGGTCGGTCGGCACGGTCTCGGGGGTCGGATACACGGGCGGGGTGCCGTAAATGGATCCGCCCGACGAGGTATGCACGACCTTGCGCACCCCCGTCCGCCGCGCCGCCTCGGCGAGGCGCACCGTGCCGATCACGTTGACCGAGGCGTCGAACTCCGGGTCGGTGACCGAGTGCCGCACGTCGATCTGGGCCGCGAGGTGGAAGACCACCTCGGGCCGGTGTTCGTCGAGGATGGCCTGCAGGTCGGCGGTGACGATGTCCGCCTCGACGAAGACGTGCGCGGGGTTGTCGGCCAGGTGCTCGATGTTGGTCGCGCGGCCGGTGGCGAAGTTGTCCAGTCCCACCACGGTGTGGCCGTCGGCCAGTAGACGGTCGACTAGCGTCGACCC
This sequence comes from Mycobacterium sp. E2238, assembly GCF_001672665.1. Classification (NCBI taxonomy): domain Bacteria; kingdom Bacillati; phylum Actinomycetota; class Actinomycetes; order Mycobacteriales; family Mycobacteriaceae; genus Mycobacterium; species Mycobacterium sp. E2238. Next base: position 15,166 of record NZ_LZKF01000156.1, read on the forward strand.
GATGAATCCGGCTGCCCCGGTAACCAGTGCGCGCACCGGCCCACCATACATAGTGGCCGTGGCCGTCGCGCTGATCGCCGTTGCGCTGGCGATACGCGCGGTCCTCGCGTTCGGCGGCTACTTCTACTGGGACGACCTGATCCTCATCGGGAAGGCAGGCACCCACAACCTGCTGTCGCCGGCGTACCTGTTCGACGACCACGACGGCCACGTAATGCCGGGCGCTTTCCTGCTCGGCGGCGCCATCATCCGGCTGGCCCCGCTGGACTGGACCGGACCCGCGATCAGCCTGCTAATGCTGCAGCTGCTGGCCTCACTTGCGCTGCTGCGCGCCCTGTATGTCATCCTCGGCCAGCGGCCGGTGCTGCTGGTCCCGCTGACCTTCGCGCTGTTCACCCCGCTGGCGGTGCCGGGGTTCGCGTGGTGGGCGGCGGCGCTCAACTCACTGCCGATGCTGGCGGCTCTGGCGTGGGTGTGCGCCGACGCCGTCCTGCTGGTGCGGACGGGCAACCAGCGCTACGCGGTAACCGGGACGCTGGCCTACTTCGGTGGGCTGCTGTTCTTCGAGAAGGCGGCGGTCATCCCGTTCGTCGCGTTCGCGGTGGTATCGCTGCTGCGCCACGTCGGCGGCGACCGGGCGGCGCTGCTGACGGTGTGGCGGGCCGGGCTGCGGCTATGGGTCGCGACGCTGGCGCTCACCGCGGGCTGGATCGCGCTCTACCTGGCCGTGGTCAACCAGGGGCGGTGGAGCTCCGACCTTGCGATGACAGCGGACCTGCTGGGGCGATCGATCACGCACGGCATCGTTCCCGGGCTGGCCGGCGGGCCGTGGCACTGGGACCGGTGGGCGCCGGCCTCGCCGTGGGCCACGCCCCCGCCGCTGGTGATGGCGCTCGGCTGGCTGGTGCTGGGCGGCGCCGTCGCGGTCTCACTCGTGCGCAAGCAGCGCATCGGGCCGGTGTGGCTGACCGCGGCCGGCTACGCCGTCGCCTGCCAGGTGCCGATCTACCTGATGCGGTCGTCGAAGCTGACCGCGCTGGAACTCGCCCAAACCCTGCGCTATTTCCCGGATCTCGTCTTCGTGTTGGCGCTGCTGGCCGCCGTGGCGTTCTGCGCGCCGAACCGGCCCGCCGCGCCGCGCTGGCTGGACGCCTCGCCCAGACGTACCGCGGTGACGCTGGTCTTGGCGGCGTTGTTCGTGGCCAGCAGCCTGTATTCGACGGCGACGTTTCTGACCAGCTGGCGCGACAACCCGGCCCAGCGCTACCTACAGAACGCCCGGGCGGATCTCGCCGCCGCGCACGCGGCCTCCACGGCGCCGCTGCTGGACCAGGAGGTCGATCCGTTGGTGCTGCAGCGGGTGGCGGCGCCGGAGAACCTCGCCAGCCACCTGTTCGCCCTGCTGCACGACCGGCCCGAATTCGCCTCGGCCACAACGCAATTGCGGATGCTGGACAGCTCGGGCCGACTGGTCAGGGCGCGGGTGACCTGGGTGCGGACCATCGTGCCAGGACCCATGCCGCACTGCGGTTACTTCGCGCAGCCGGACAAGCCGGCGCGCCTGGTCCTGGACGGCCCGCTGCTGCCCGCCGACTGGAGCGTCGAGCTCAATTACCTGGCCAACAGCGAGGGAACGATGACCCTGGCGATGACGCAGGGACCCGACGTCAAGGTCCCCGTGCATCCCGGACTCAACCGGGTGTTCGCCCGGCTGCCCGGCGCCGGCGACGCGATCACCGTGCGCGCCAACACCACCGCGCTGGCGTTATGCCTCGCTTCTGGTCCGGTGGGGTTCCTGGCGCCGGCCTAGCCGCGCGCCCGGTGAAGAATCGTGGAGCCGCCTGGGGGAATCGAACCCCCGACCTATTCATTACGAGTGAATCGCTCTACCTACTGAGCTAAGGCGGCACACCCTCTCGCCGGGCGGCACGAGTCTACGGCAGGCGGGCGGGCGCGACGAAATCAATCGCGCAGTTCCTGGCCAAAGGTGGCCACCATGGCATCGACGGCGAACTTGGGCTTGACGTTGATGGCCAACGCCTCGCGGCACTCCAGCACCGCCTCGATGCAGCGCAGCAACCGCTGCGGCGGGGCGTGGGCGGCCAGCGCCGCCACCCGCTCGGCCATGTCCGGATGATTGGGCCGCACCGAACCCGCGCCCGCCGAGACCATGAGCGCGTCCCGGAAATAGTTCGCCAAGTCGATCAGCGCCCGATCCAGCGCGTCGCGCGAGGCCCGGGTCTGACGCGATTTCTGCCGCCGTTCGAGGTCTTTCATCGCGCCCGTGGCGCCCCGCATCGCCCCGGCGGTGCCCTTGCCCGTGCCGCCGGCGCCGAGCGCGGTCCGCAGCTCCTCGGTCTCGGCCTCGGCGCGATCCGCCGTGAGCACGACGGCCTCGGCTTCGGCGGCGGCCACCAGCTCCTCGGCGGCGGCGTAGGCCCGCGACGGCGTCGCGGCGTCGCGCACCAACGCCAGCGCCCGCTCGCGGCGTTCCCGGGCCTCGGAATCGGTGGCCAGTCGCCGCGCCCGGCCCACGTGGCCGCCGCTGACCGACGCCGCCCAGTTCGCGGTGTCCGGGGTCAGGCCGTCGCTGTCGATCAGCACGCGCGCGATCGCCTCGGTCGGCGGGGTGACCAGCGCGACGTGCCGGCAGCGGGAACGCAGCGTGATGGCGATGTCCTCGGGGTCCACCGACGGCGCGCACAGCAGGAACACGGTCGAGGGCGGCGGCTCCTCGACGACCTTGAGCAGCGCGTTGGCGGCACCCTCGGTGAGCCGGTCGGCGTCCTCGATCACCACGATCTGCCGGTGCCCGGTGGCCGGACGCCGCGACGCGATCTGCACGATGGCGCGCATCTCGTCCACCCCGATGGACAGCCCTTCGGGGATCACCCGGCGCACGTCGGAGTGGGTGCCGGCCATGGTCGTCGTGCACGCCCGGCATTGGCCGCACCCCGGTTCCCCATCGGAGGTGCACTGCAGCGCGGCGGCGAAGCACAGCGCCGCGACCGAGCGCCCCGACCCGGGAGGGCCCGTGATCAGCCATGCATGTGTCATAGTCCCGGCGCCCGCATCGCTGTGAACCAGATCACCGCGGGCCGCCCTGGCGGCGGCGAGCAGCTCGGCCGTCACCACGTCCTGGCCTACCAGCCGCGTAAACACCCCGGACATCACCGGTAACAGTAGCCACCACCGCCGACAGATACCGATCAGCCACCGTATTGGGACAATCCCGTTACATTTGGGCTCTTTTCGGACCGGATGGGGGCCCGCCGAGATCGTTGTAAGTTTCCGACAAGTCCCTGCTGACCGATACGGTGGGTTCGTGGCAACAGCGGCAGCACTGCCCGGGCGGATCAGCGCATTCGTCCGGTGGGTGGTGCGTACCCCGTGGCCGTTGTTCTCGCTGAGCATGCTGCAGGCCGACATCATCGGCGCCCTCTTCGTGCTGGGCTTCCTGCGCTACGCGCTGCCGCCCGAGGATCGCATCCAGTTGCAGGATCTGCCGGTCCTGAATCTGGCGGTCTTCGCGATCGCGCTGGTGGTGTTGTTCCTGGCCGGCTGGATGGTCAACCTGAAGCTGCTGATGCCGGTCTTCCGCTGGCAGCGCCGCGACAACCTGCTCGCCGAGGCCGACCCCGCCGCCACCGAGCTGGCGCGTAGCCGCGCCCTGCGGATGCCCTTCTATCGCACGCTCATCAGCATGGCGGCCTGGTGCATCGGCGGCGTGGTGTTCATCATCGCCAGCTGGTCGGTGGCCCGGTTCGCCGCGCCCGTCGCCGCCGTGGCCACCGGGCTCGGCGCCGCCGCGACCGCGATCATCGGCTACCTGCAGTCCGAGCGGGTGCTGCGGCCGGTGGCCGTGGCCGCCCTGCGCAGCGGCGTCCCCGAGAACGTCCAGGCGCCCGGCGTCATCCTGCGGCAGATCCTCACATGGATGCTGTCCACCGCCGTCCCGGTGCTGGCCATTGTGCTGGCGGTGATGGCGGACAAGGCGTCCCTGCTGCACGCCACGCCCGAGAAGCTGTTCACCCCCATCCTGTTGCTGGCGCTGGCCGCGTTGGGCATCGGCTTCGTCAGCACCCTGCTGGTCGCCATGTCGATCGCCGACCCGCTGCGCCAGCTGCGCTGGGCGCTGTCGGAGGTGCAGCGCGGAAACTACAACGCGCACATGCAGATCTACGACGCCAGTGAGCTGGGCCTGCTGCAGGCCGGCTTCAACGACATGGTGCGTGACCTGTCCGAGCGGCAGCGGCTGCGCGACCTGTTCGGCCGCTACGTCGGTGAAGACGTCGCCCGCCGCGCCCTGGAGCGCGGCACCGAGCTCGGCGGTCAGGAGCGCCACGTCGCGGTGCTGTTCGTCGACCTGGTCGGCTCGACCAAGCTCGCCGCGACCCGCCCGCCCGCCGAGGTGGTCCACCTGCTCAACGAGTTCTTCCGCGTAGTGGTTGAAACCGTGGGCCGGCACGGCGGTTTCGTCAACAAGTTCCAGGGCGACGCCGCCCTGGCCATCTTCGGCGCGCCGATCGAACACCCCGACGCGTCGGGCGGAGCGCTCGCCGCGGCGCGCGAGTTGCACGACGAGCTGCTCCCGGTGATCGGGGCGGCGGAGTTCGGGATCGGTGTCTCGGCGGGCAGGGCGATCGCCGGGCACATCGGCGCGCAGGCCCGCTTCGAGTACACCGTGATCGGCGACCCGGTGAATGAGGCCGCCCGGCTGACCGAGCTGGCCAAACTCGAGTCCGGCCACGTGCTGGCGTCGGCGATCGCCGTCAGCGGCGCGCTGGATGCGGAGGCGTTGTGCTGGGACGTGGGCGAGGTCGTCGAGCTGCGGGGCCGCACCGCCCCCACTCAGCTGGCCCGGCCGGTCAAGCTGGCCGGAACCACGGACTCCCAGCCAGTGCGACCCGTCCGCGAGGACGTGCACAGCGAGTCGATCGGCCCGGGCTACTAGACCGGGCTAGCTGCTGCGCTTGGCGGCCTTCTTGGCCGGGGCCTTCTTGCGGGCGGCCTTCTTCGCGGGTCGCTTGACCGGACCCCGCGCCCGCCGGTCGGCCAGCAGTTCGGCGGCGCGTTCGTCGGTGATCGACAGGACGTCGTCGCCCTTGCGCAGGCTCGCGTTCGTCTCGCCGTCGGTGACGTAGGGACCGAATCGGCCGTCCTTGATCACCATCGGCTTGCCGGTCGCCGGGTCGGCGCCCAGCTCCCGCAACGGCGGCGCGGCCGCGGCCTGCCTGCCGCGGCGTTTGGGCTCGGCGTAGATCTTCAGCGCCTCGTCGAGCGTGATCTCGAAGATCTGGTCCTCGGTGGCCAGTGAACGAGAGTCGGTGCCGCGCTTGAGATATGGGCCGTAGCGGCCGTTCTGCGCGGTGATCTCCTCACCGGTCTGCGGGTCCACGCCCACCACCCGGGGCAGCGACAGCAGCTTCAGCGCGTCCTCGAGGGTGACGGTCTGCAGGTCCATGCTGCGCAGCAGCGAGCCGGTGCGCGGCTTGGGCCCGGTGGGCTTCTTCCCCTTCTTGGCGGGGGCGCCGCCTTCGTCGTCTTCCGGTGGCGGCGGCAGGATCTCGGTGACGTAGGGGCCGTACCGGCCGTCCTTGGCGACGATCTCGTGACCCGTCTCCGGGTCGACGCCCAACGTGCGTCCCTCCTGCGGTGTGGCGAACAGCTGCTCGGCCACCTCCAGCGTCAGCTCGTCCGGCGTCAGCGAGTCGTTGAGGTTGGCGCGCTGCGGCCCGAGCTCACCCTCGTCGTTGGTCACCATGCGTTCCAGATAAGGCCCGTTCTTGCCCACCCGGACGTACACGGGGCGACCCTGCTCGTCGTCGAATAACTTGATGGAGTTGACTTCTCGGGCGTCGATGCCTTCCAGGTTGACGCCGACGAGCTTCTTCAGGCCGCCGGAACGCGCGACCGAATCGGCCACCCCGTGGTCGCCCCCGAAGTAGAAGCGGTTGAGCCAGTCGGTGCGCCGCTCCTGCCCCGAGGCGATCGCGTCGAGCTCGTCTTCCATCGCGGCGGTGAACCCGTAATCGACCAGCCGGCCGAAATGCCGCTCCAGCAAACCGATTACGGCGAACGCCACCCACGAGGGCACCAGCGCGCTGCCCTTCTTGTGCACATAGCCGCGGTCCTGGATGGTCTTGATGATCGACGAGTACGTCGACGGGCGGCCGATGCCCAGCTCCTCGAGCGCCTTCACCAGCGACGCCTCGGTATAGCGCGCCGGCGGGTTGGTGGCGTGCCCGTCGGGCGTCAGCTCGATGGCGTCCAGCCGCTGGCCCTGCGTCAACTGCGGGAGCCGGCTCTCGGCGTCGTCGGCCTCGCCGCCGGCCAATTCGTCGACGGTCTCCACGTAGGCCTTCAAGAAGCCGGCGAACGTGATGGTCCGCCCGCTCGCGGAGAACACCACTTGCCTTTCTCCGGATTGCCCGTTGATCCGCAGGCTCAGCGTCGTGCCGCGCGCGTCGGCCATCTGCGAGGCCACGGTGCGCTGCCAGATCAGCTCGTAGAGCCGGAATTCGTCGCCGTCGAGCTCGCGGCGCACCGCGTCCGGCGTGGCGAAGGTCTCGCCGGCGGGCCGGATGGCCTCGTGCGCCTCCTGCGCGTTCTTCACCTTGCGGGTGTACTGGCGCGGCGACGGCGAGACGTACTCCTCGCCGTAGAGCTGACGCGCCTGCGTGCGCGCGGCGTTGATGGCCGACTGCGACAGCGTCGTCGAGTCGGTACGCATATAGGTGATGTAGCCGTTCTCGTAGAGCCGCTGGGCGATGCTCATGGTGCGCTCCGAGGAGAACCGCAGCTTGCGGCCGGCCTCCTGCTGCAGAGTCGACGTCATGAACGGCGCATAGGGCCGGCGGGTGTAGGGCTTCTCCTCCACCGAGGCGACCGACAGCTGGGCGCCCTGCAGCCCGCTGGCCAGCTCGGTCGCCCGCGCCTCGTCCAGCACGGTGACCTCGTCGGCCTTGCGCAGCTGGCCCAGCGAGTCGAAATCGCGGCCGGTGGCAACGCGCAGGCCGTCGACGCTGGTCAGCCGGGCGGTGAAGGTCGGTGGTGCGGCCTGCGGGTCGGACACGCTGGCGTCCAGACGGGCCAGGATGTCCCAGTAGGAGGCGCTGCGGAACGCCATCCGGTCGCGTTCCCGCTGCACGATGATGCGCGTGGCCACCGACTGCACCCGCCCCGCCGACAGCTTGGGTGCGACCTTCTTCCACAGCACCGGGCTGACCTCGTAGCCGTACAGCCGGTCCAGGATGCGGCGGGTTTCCTGCGCGTCGACCAGGTCGATGTCCAGGTCACGGGGGTTCTCGGCGGCCTCCAGGATGGCCGGCTCGGTGATCTCGTGGAACACCATCCGCTTGACCGGGATGTTCGGCTTCAGGGTTTCCAGCAGGTGCCAGGCGATGGCTTCGCCCTCGCGGTCACCATCCGTGGCCAGGTAAAGCTCGTCGACGCCCTTCAGCAGGCCCTTCAGCTCGCTGACGGTGCTCTTCTTCTCGGGGCTGATGATGTAGAGCGGCTCGAAGTCGTGGTCCACGTTGACACCAAGGCGGGCCCACGGCTCCGACTTGTATTTCGCCGGCACGTCGGCCGCGGCGCGGGGCAGGTCGCGGATGTGCCCGCGCGAGGATTCGACGATGTAGTTGGAGCCCAGGTAACCGGCCAATTTGCGCGCTTTGGTCGGCGACTCGACGATGACGAGTCGCCTACGGCTCCCAGCCCGGCCGCTCTCGCGGTCCTTGAGATTCGGGTCGGCCAACTACGCTTACGCTCCATCCTTGATCGCGGCCCCCCTGCGAGGCCACCCCGCAGAAGAATGACAGGCCGGCGTCAAAAATTCCGCGGAAATTCAGATACGCCAGCGTTCCTTCGCCCTCGGGCACCTGACAATTTCGCACCCTGAGGCGCGACTGCGCAAACCGGCCGCCGGAATCGCAAATCTTTTTCCGCGGTTATACCCGCGGCCACACCGCTGATGCGTCGACGCCGTCGGGGGCGTCGCCCACATTGATCGGCACCCGCGGCGGCCGGCCGGCGCTGCGGATCAGCGGCCGTCGCCGGCTATCGCGCCTGGTAGAGAACGTGGGCGACGCCCCCGACGGCGTCGACGCATCAGCGGTGTGGCCGCGGGTATAACCGCGGAAAAAGATTTGCGATTC
>NZ_LZKF01000157.1:0-654 GCF_001672665.1 Mycobacterium sp. E2238
CTGACCACGGATGTCGACGACGAAGTCGCATCGTGGGTCGCTGCGGGAACACCACCCATCTGCTTCGGCTTCGGCAGCACAACGGTCGATTCGCCGGCCGAGACAATCACCATGATCGGCGAGGCCTGCGCGGAGCTGGGCGAGCGGGCGTTGGTGTGCTCTGGCAAAACCGATTTCAGTGGCGCCGCTCATTCGGACCACGTCAAGGTAGTCGGCGCGGTCAATTACGCAGCGGTCTTTCCCGCTTGCCGGGCCGTGGTACACCATAGCGGCGCGGGAACCACGGCAGCGGGCCTGCGCGCCGGAGTGCCCACATTGAGCCTCTGGAGCATGAGCGATCAGAAGATCTGGGCAGGGCAGGTGGATCGGTTGAAAGTCGGTGTCGCCCGCCCGTTTTCCAAAACCACGCGCGAGTCGCTGGTGGCCGACCTGCGCCAGATCCTCTCCCCCGACTACCTCTCGCGCGCCCGCGAGCTGGCCGCTCGGATGACGAAGCCCGCAGACAGCATCACCAAGAGCGCCGACCTTCTGGAAAACTTCGCGCGCGCGGGACGGGTTGGGTGACGAACGGCACCCCTGACGTCGCCGGCGCACGGCAACTGCAAGGCTAGGACCCGTGACGAAATTCGCCCTCGCCGGCTACGGAACGCGCGG
>NZ_LZKF01000158.1:0-8937 GCF_001672665.1 Mycobacterium sp. E2238
CGCGCGGTGCGCGCGGCCGGGTCGCGTTCGTCGGCGTAGCCCGTGTCGTCGAGGGCGACCACCCGTGGGGTGCGGGCGCGCACCACCGCCCGGGTCGCGACGATGTCGTGCGCCCACCCACTGCGCACCAGCGCCTGGGCTTCCGCGGTGCGCGCGTAACCCCCGATCAGCGCCGCACAGCGCGCCTGATGGGCCCGCAGCATCGCCACCTCGCGGGCGTGCGGGTAGGGCGCCCGCGGCTCGGCGAGCGAGTCGTCGGCGTCGGCCCACACCATGACGAGCCCCAGGTCGCTGAGCGGAGCGAAAACCGCGCTGCGAGTGCCGATCACCAGCCGTGCCTGACCGCGCAGCGCCGCGAGCCACCGCCGGTACCGGGCCGCCGGCCCCAGCCCGGCCGACAGCGCCACCACGCCGCTCTCGTCGATCCGCGCGGTCGCGGCCCGCCACAGCGCGTCCAGGTCCCGCTGATCGGGAACGATCCCCAGCACCGCCCGTCCGGCCAGAATGGTTTGCACGGCGGCTTCGGCGAATCGGTCCGCCCACGACTCCCCCGGCAGCGCCTGCCAGACGGCCCGCGCGGCCCGCGACTCGGCCAGGGCGGCCAGGAACTGGGCGCCTCGCGCGTACCCATCCCACGCCGACGGGTCGACGGGCGCGGGCACCGGCAACCGGTGGGGCGTCGTCGGTTCCCGCTCCACCCGGGCGTGCCGGGCCGGCACCGCCAGCCGCAGCACGTCCGGCCGGGTCCCGGCGTAGCGCGCCGCCACCGCATCGACCAACCGGCGGATCTCCGGCGTCAGCACGGGTTCGGCCGACACGACGCGGTCCAGATAGCCGAGCTTGCCCTGATGATCGGTGTCATTGCGGCGCTCCAGCAAGAAGGCGTCGACCAGGCGGCCGTGAAACCGCACCCGCACCCGCGCCCCGGGCTGGGCGTCGTCGGACTGCTCGGCCGACACCAGGTAGTCGAACTCACGGTCCAGGTGCGGAACCGAGAGCATCGGCAGCACCCGCGCGATGGGTTCCACCTGAACGGGCGTGCGCACGGCGCCGCTCACGGCACCCCTGCGCGCCGAATTATGTTGCTGCTCAACGCCTTTACCGTCCGGGATCAGCTTTCGGCCGGTTTCACGGGGTCGGCGTCGGCCGGCGCCTCACGACCGAAGAAGAACCCGGCCGTCATCAGGATCAGCGCGGCGGCGTACGACCACCAGATCGGCACCGCCAGTGCCTCGTTGCCCAGGATGAATCGGCCGATGGCGATCAGCGAATCGGACACCGCGAAACACACCGCCCCCACCGCCGTCCAGATCGTCGGCAGCTGCGCCACCAGCGCGGCGCACACCATCGCGGTCAGCACGAGGATGTAGGCCGTCACCGGAAGCTTCAGCTTGTCCAGGTGCGGCCAGAACCACGCCAGCAGCGCGATGGTGGCCAGGCACATGGCCACCACGGCGGCGATGCGCGGCTTCGACGGGCGCCTTGCCGCCAGGGGCACGAGCGCGCCCAGGAAGCACAAGTGCGCCAACAGGAATGCGGCCAGGCCCACGACGAAGGACGGCTCCCACCACGGGATCGCCAGCGCCCAGTCGCCGATGGCCGACAGCAGCAGCGCCGGCATCAGCCACCGCCGCTCGCGGACGACGGCGTGGCCGACCGCGGCGGCGGTCAGCAACAACGCCATCGACGCCTTGAACAGCGGCTGGAGCACCCAGTGCCCGGTCAGCTCCGTTCCCGGCGGCGAACCCAACGCCAACACCGTCAGGTAGACGCCATAGCCGAGGGCCGCCCAGCCGGCCACCACCCAGCCGCCGAACACCAGACGCGGTGCGTACGGTACGTCCATGCCAAGCTTGGATAACACAGCCGACGAAAAGCCCGCGATCGACCCCATCCTGCAGAAGGTACTGGATGCGGTTCCCTTCCGGCTATCCACCGACGACGGTGTTGATGCCGCGCGTCAGCGGTTCCGCGACCTGCCCCGCCGGCCACTGCATCCGGAGCTGCGCGTCGAAGACCGCACCATCCAGGGTCCGGCGGGGCCGATCGGCATTCGGATCTATTGGCCACCAATCGATTTGGGCGCAAGCACCGGGAGTACCGCGCCGCCGGTGGTGCTGTATTTCCACGGCGGTGGCTTCGTCGTGGGTGACCTCGACAGCTACGACGGCACGGCCCGCCAGCACGCGGTGGGCGCCGACGCGATCGTGGTGTCCGTCGACTATCGGTTGGCACCCGAGCATCCATACCCCGCGGCTATCGAAGATGCCTGGGCCGCAACGCTTTGGGTCGCCGAGCACGCCGGCGAGTTGGGCGGTAATCCGAATCGGTTGGCCCTGGCCGGGGATTCAGCCGGCGGAACCATCACGGCCGTAACGGCACAGCGGGCGCGTGATAGCGGCGCGCCGCTCATCGCGTTCCAGCTGCTGTGGTATCCCTCCACAATGTGGGATGCCTCGCTGCCGTCCTTCACCGAGAACGCCGCCGCGCCGATCCTGGATGTCAAGGCCGTCGCCGAGTTCTCGCGTTGGTACGCGGGCGAAGTCGACTTGTCCGCCCCGCCGCCGGGCATGGCGCCGGGACGTGCCGCAGACGTGTCCAACCTGCCGCCCGCCTACATCGCCGTCGCGGGTCACGACCCGCTGCGCGACGACGGCATTCGGTACGGCGAGCGGCTGGCTGGAGCGGGCGTTTTGGTCGAGGTGCACAACGCCGAGACCCTGGTGCACGGCTACCTCGGTTACGGCGGTGTGGTGCCCGCCGCCACCGCCGCGATGGAGCGCGGGTTGAGGGCCCTGCGAACCGGGCTGCGCGGGTGAATGCGGGGCGTACGGTGAATCCATGACGGAGCCCACCTTCGCCCGACCCGGCATCGATCCGGCGTTCAAGGCGTTGCTCGACGCCTTCCCGATGACCTTCAGCGCAGCCGACGGCGTGGAGGTTGCACGCTCGCGCCTGCGGCTGCTCCAGGTCCCTTCCGAAATGCTGCCGGACCTGCGCATTGAGGACCGCACGATCGGTCACGGGGAGCTCACCGACATTCCCGTGCGCATCTACTGGCCGCCCCTGGAGCCGGAGGAGGCGTTGCCCGTCGTCGTCTTCTACCACGGCGGCGGCTTCTGCCTCGGCGGACTGGACACCCACGACCCCCTCGCCCGCGCGCACGCCGTCGGGGCCGAGGCCATCGTGGTGTCCGTCGACTACCGGCTGGCGCCCGAGCATCCGTTCCCGGCCGGGGTCAACGACTCCTGGGCGGCGTTGCAGTGGGTCGCCGAGCACGCCGCCGAGCTGGGCGGTGACCCCAGCCGCATCGCCGTCGCCGGCGACTCGGCCGGCGGCAACCTGGCCGCCGTGATGGCGCATCTGGCCAGCCAGAACGACGGACCCGAGCTCAGCTTCCAGCTGTTGTGGTACCCGGTCGTCACCGCGGACCTGTCGCTGCCGTCGTACACCGAGAACGCCAACGCGCCCATCCTGGACCGCGACGTGATCGACGCCTTCCTGTCCTGGTATCTGCCCGACCACGACATCAGCGACCCGACGGCACTGCCCGTCACCCTGGCCCCGGCGAACGCGACGGACCTGTCCGGGTTGCCGCCCGCCTACATCGGCACGGCCGAACACGATCCGCTGCGCGACGACGGGGCGCGCTACGCCGAGCTGCTGGACAGCGCCGGCGTGGCCGCGGAATTGAGCAACGAGCCGAACCTGGTGCACGGCTACGCCAGCTTCGCTCTGGTGATTCCCGCGGCCGGCGATGCCACCGACCGGGGGCTGGCCGCACTCAAGAAAGCACTACACCCCTAGGCGGACACCGATGAGCAGCACTCCCGACTGCCACACGCTGATCGTCGGCGCCGGCTTCTCCGGAATCGGCGCCGCCATCAAGCTCGACAACGCCGGGCTGTCGAACTATCTCGTCGTCGAGGCGGGCGACGGGGTCGGCGGGACGTGGCACTGGAACACCTATCCCGGTATCGCCGTGGACATTCCGTCGTTCTCCTACCAGTTCTCCTTCGAGCAGAGCCCGGACTGGTCGCGCACCTACGCGCGGGGGCGCGAGCTCAAGGCGTACGCCGAGCACTGCGTCGACAAATACGGGCTCCGATCGCGAATCCGGTTGAACACCAAGGTGCAAGCCGCCGAGTTCGACGACGAACAGTGCCTGTGGCGGGTGCAGACCGACCCCGGCGGCACGGTGACCGCCCGATTCCTGATCAGCGCCTGCGGCGTGCTCACCGTGCCCAACCTGCCCGACATCGACGGCGTCGACAGCTTCGGCGGCATCACGATGCACACCGCACGCTGGGATCACGACCAGGACCTGAGCGGCAAGCGCGTCGCGATCATCGGCACCGGGGCCTCGGCCGTTCAGGTGATTCCCGAAATCGCGCCGATTGTCAAGCAGCTCACCGTTTTTCAGCGCACCCCGATTTGGTGCTTCCCCAAGCTGGACGTCGCGTTGCCCGCGCCGGCCCGTTGGGCGATGCGGATCCCCGGCGGCAAAGTCGTGCAGCGGTTACTCAGCCAGGCCTTCGTCGAAGTCACCTTCCCGATCTCCGCGCACTACTTCACCGTCATCCCGCTGGCCAAGAGGATGGAGTCGGCGGGGCTGGCGTATCTGCGCAAACAGGTTCACGACCCGACGGTGCGCGATCAGCTCACCCCGCGCTACGCGGTCGGCTGCAAGCGCCCCGGTTTCCACAACGAGTACCTGGCCACGTTCAACCGGGACAACGTGCGGCTGGTCACCGAGCCGATCGACAAGATCACACCGGCGGCCGTAGCCACCACCGACGGCGAGAACCACGACGTCGACGTGTTGATCCTGGCCACCGGCTTCAAAGTGATGGACCCCGACGACGTCCCGACGTTCGCGGTCACCGGAAGCGGCGGCAAATCCCTGAGCCGGTTCTGGGACGAACACCGGCTGCAGGCCTACGAGGGAGTCAGCGTCCCCGATTTCCCCAACCTGTTCACGGTGTTCGGTCCGTACGGCTACGTCGGCTCTTCATACTTCGCGCTCATCGAGACGCAGACCCACCACATCGTGCGGTGCCTCAAACGGGCCGAGCGCGAGGGGGCGACGCGCGTCGAGGTCACCGAGGAAGCCAACGACCGGTACTTCGACGAGATGATGCGCCGACGGCACCGGCAGATCTTCTGGCAGGACAGCTGCCGGCTGGCCAACAGCTACTACTTCGACAAGAACGGCGACGTGCCGCTGCGCCCCACCACCACGGTCGAGGCCTATTGGCGCAGCAGGCGATTCGACCTGGACGACTACCGGTTCACTAAGGCCGGCGTCCCCTAGACGGCGCGCTTGAGGTCGTCGACCTTGTTCAGCTGCTCCCACGGCAGCTCGATGTCGGTGCGGCCGAAGTGGCCGTACGCGGCGGTCTGGGCGTAGATCGGCCGCAGCAGGTCCAGGTCGCGGATGATGGCGCCGGGCCGCAGGTCGAACACCTCCGGGACGATCTTCTCGATCTTGACCGGGTCGACCGTGGCGGTGCCGAAGGTCTCGACGAACAGGCCGACGGGGGCGGCTTTGCCGATGGCGTAGGCCACCTGCACCTCGACCCGCTCCGCGAGGCCGGCGGCGACGATGTTCTTGGCCACCCAACGCATCGCGTAGGCCGCCGAGCGGTCCACCTTGGACGGATCCTTGCCGGAGAAGGCACCGCCACCGTGGCGGGCCCACCCGCCGTACGTGTCGACGATGATCTTGCGGCCGGTCAGCCCCGCGTCGCCCATCGGGCCACCCAGGACGAACTTGCCGGTCGGGTTGAAAAGCAACCGCGTCGACGAGGTGTCCAGCGTGTCGTGAGCCAGGTCGTCGAGGACGGTGTTGACCACCTTTTCCCGCAGGTCGGGGGTCAGGGTGCGCTCGAGGTCGATGTCGGCCGCGTGCTGGGTGGAGATGACCACGGTGTCGAGCCGGACCGGGACGTTGTCTTCGTATTCGATGGTGACCTGCGTCTTGCCGTCCGGGCGAAGGTAGGGCAGCACGCCGTTCTTGCGCACCTCGGTCAGCCGCCGGGACAGGCGGTGCGCCAGCGCGATGGGCAGCGGCATCAACTCGGGGGTGTCGGCGATCGCGTAGCCGAACATCAGGCCCTGGTCACCGGCGCCCTGGGCGTCCAGCGGGTCCCGCTCACCCTCGACCCGGGCCTCGTACGCGGTGTCGACGCCCTGGGCGATGTCGGGCGACTGCGCGCCGATGCCGATGTTCACCCCGCAGGACGCCCCGTCGAAACCCTTGTCCGACGAGTCGTAGCCGATCTCGAGGATGCGCTCGCGGACCGTGTTGGTGATGTCGGCGAATGCCTCCTTCGCCGTCGTCGTCACCTCGCCGACGACGTGCACCTGGCCGGTGGTCACCAGCGTCTCGACCGCGACACGTGAGCGGGGGTCCTGCGCCAGCAGGGCGTCGAGGACCGAGTCGCTGATCGCGTCACAGATCTTGTCGGGATGTCCCTCAGTCACCGACTCACTGGTAAACAGGCGACCATTTTCGCTCACAATCTCAATCCTTCCGAATAATTAGTTAACCGAATTATATGGGCGGGCGTCGTCCGGCCAGCACCTGGCCCGGCGCCACAGGAGAACCGAACCGTATTACCCGCCGCCGTGCAGAAACGTGGCGATCGCATCCACGATACGACTGGCCATCAACGTCTTGGAGCCGTGCTGCAGCGCCGACTCGGTGCCATCGGAGGCGAGCAACCACCCGTCGTTGCTGTCCACCTCGAACGCCCTGCCGTCGCCCACCGCGTTGACCACCAACAGGTCGCAGCCCTTGCGGCGCAGCTTGGCACGGGCGTGGAACAGCACATCCCCGTTGGCATCGCCCGTCTCCGCGGCGAACCCGACGATGGCCCGCATGTTGGGCAGCTCGCCGTTGGCGCGCGCCCGCACCGCGCCGGCCAGCACGTCGTCGTTGCGCACCAGCTCGATCGCCGGTGGCCCCTCGTCACCCTTTTTGATCTTGGCGGCGGAAACCTGCGCGGGCCGGAAGTCGGCGACCGCCGCCGCCATCACCAGCACGTCGGCCGCGGGGGCGTGCTTGGCCACGGCGTCGCCGAGCTGCTCCGCCGAGCTGACGTGAACCACCTCGACGCCCGCGGGGTCGATCAGTCCCGCCGTGTGCCCGGCGATCAGCGTGACTTCGGCGCCGCGCTGGGCGGCGACGCGCGCCACCGCGTAGCCCTGCTTGCCCGAGCTGCGGTTGCCGATGAAGCGCACCGGGTCGATCGGTTCGCGGGTGCCACCGGCGGTCACCAGCACCTTGCAGCCGGCGAGGTCGTAGGGAAGCGCGTCGTGGCGTTCCAGCAGCAGCTGGGCCAGCGTGGTGATCTCCTCCGCTTCGGGCAGCCGCCCTGACCCGCTGTCGGCGCCGGTGAGCCGGCCGAACGCGGGTTCCAGCACCACCGCGCCGCGGCGCCGCAGCGTCGCCACGTTGTCGACGGTGGCCGGGTGCAACCACATCTCGGTGTGCATCGCCGGCGCGAACAGCACCGGGCACCTCGCCGTCAGCAGGGTTGCGGTCAGCAGGTCGTCGGCGCGGCCGTGCACCGCGCGGGCCAGCAGGTCCGCGGTCGCGGGCGCCACCAGGACCAGATCGGCCTTCTGGCCGAGCTGGACGTGCGGCACCTCCGGGACGTTTTCGAAAACCCCGGTGTGCACCGGTTGGCCGGAGAGCGCCTCGAAGGTGGCCGCCCCGACGAACCGCAAGGCGGATTCGGTGGGGATGACCCGGACCAGGTGGCCGGCCTCGGAGAGCTGACGAACGACCGTGCACGCCTTGTAGGCGGCGATGCCTCCGGAGACCCCGACGACGACTTTTTTCGCGACCCGATCGCGGTTGTCCACAGCGCGCCGGGCCTGTTACTCGCCCTCGGTGTGCTCGAGCAGGTCGGCGTGGATTTCGCGCAGGGCGATCGACAGCGGCTTCTCCTGAAGCCCCGGCTCGACCAGCGGCCCAACGTATTCGAGGATGCCCTCGCCGAGCTGGTTGTAGTAATCGTTGATCTGGCGGGCCCGCTTGGCGGCGTAGATCACCAGGGCGTACTTGCTCGACACGCGGTCCAGCAGCTCGTCGATGGGCGGGTTGGTGATGCCCAGCGGGGTGTCGTAGGCGCCCTGCACTCCCGCAGAGGGGTCGAACCGATCGGGGACGGCGGCCAACGCGGCGTCGGACTGCGGAATGGTCACTTAGGTCAATCTCCTCAAAGTACGAAGGCGGTCAGAGCCCCGAAACGGCTTAACTACCGCTGGCAATTCGATGCTCAATCTCGATTGGATCTGTTCTGACTGGTCTGGCCAGGCGCATCATGCCGAGCCGGCGCAGTTTCCACCAGCAAGGATACCAATTCGGCGCACGCGGACTCCAATTGACGGTTGACCACGACCTCGTCGAAGTCGTCCTGGGCCGCCATTTCGATGCGGGCGGTCTCGAGGCGACGCCGCATGGCCTCCGGGGTTTCGGTGCCCCGGCCGACGAGCCTGGACTTCAGGTCCTCCCAGCTGGGTGGGGCCAGAAAGACGGTGATGGCCTCGGGCATCGCCTTTTTCACCGCCCTGGCGCCGGCCAGGTCGACCTCGATGAGTACCGGGATCCCGGCGGCGGTGGCGGTGCGCACCGGCTCGGCCAGGGTGCCCGAACGGTGCAGTCCGCCGTGGATGTCGGCCCACTCCAGCAGCGCGCCGTCGTCGATGAGCTGCTGGAAGCGGGCGGGACTGACGAAGTGGTAGTCGACGCCGTCGACCTCGCCCGGCCGCGGCGCCCGCGTCGTGGCCGAGACGCTGAAATGCAGGTCCGGTATCCGCTCGCGCAGGCACCGGACCACTGTCGACTTGCCGACCGCGGAGGGACCGGACGTCGAGCACGGGACGCGTCCCACACCACCTGGCAAGGGACGCGTGGTCGTGCTGTCC
>NZ_LZKF01000159.1:0-10774 GCF_001672665.1 Mycobacterium sp. E2238
GGCTTCCTCAGTGAAGCCGACCTCGGCATCGATTACTTCCTCCTCAAGGGTGCCGGCGCGACAACCCGGTCGATCACGGTCGGGGACCGCAGCGATACACAGGAGCTGGTGCGCGCAGTCGGTGCCACGGGAATGCAGCCGGTGATCGACCGGGTGTTCGAATTCGATGACGCCGTAGCGGCATTCAAACGCCTCGCGGCAGGCGAGCATCTCGGCAAGATCGTCATCCGAGTGCACTGACGGGCGTCGTGGGTCCCTTCCTGCCTCGAGCCGCTGACCACCGCGAGGTTGTCATCTACCGCTGCGGGCCGCACCGCTCAGGTGCATCGTCGTCACCGCCCCCTTCTTGGGCGCCGCGCGCGTGGGCGCGCCACCTCTGGAATCCGCGCCGCGCGGCGAACGCCCCGACGATGGCCGTCACGCACCACACCGCGATCGCCGCGTAGGCCAACGGCGACGACCGGTTCCCGATCGACGCGCCCAGCGCGGTGTAGACGAACGCGCGCGGCACGGAACCGACGAACGAGCCAATGACCATCTGCCACAAGGGCACTCCGAACGCGCCGAACGCGTAGGACGCCAGCGCATCGGAGATGCCCGGGACGAACCGCTGGCCGACGACCGCCCACAGCCCGCGGCGCTCGATGAGGGCGTCGATGCGGTCGGTGCGTTTCGTCCCCAGCAGCGCCCGGGCGCTGTCGCGCCCAGCCCGCCGGCCGATCAGGCTCGCCACGATCGCGGTGCCGACCGTCGCGCCGAGCGTCACGAAGATGCCGAGGAGGGGACCGAACAGCAGCCCGCTGGCCGCCGCCAGGATCGAACCCGGCACGAATACCGCACCCAGCGCGGCCGACGCCACCACATAGGTCAGCGGCGCCGCCGGCCCCGTCGCGGAGACCACCCGCCGCAGCTCCTCCACGTGGACGACGCGCGCGATGGCCACCAGGTAGAACATCAGGAGCAGGAAGGCCACGAACACGCCGAGCCGCACGATGTGGGCGCGCCGGGATGCGGGTTCCGGTGTCGGCGCGGAGCCGTCGCTGTTGTCCATGCTGACCGCGATTCTTCCGCACCGTGCGCGGTCGTCGTAAAGTGCCACACATCAGGGAGTCGCATCCCTGTGAGAGGCGTTCCCCGAGATGTCCGAGCACCCTGAGCCAGCGCGGGGCAAGCGGATCGTCGTCTGCCTCGACGGCACCGCCAACCAGATCGGGGCCGGCAACCTCACCAATGTCGCCAAGCTCTTCGAGATGTTGGTGAAGGACGACCCGGCCGGCCAGCTCGCCTACTACGACCCCGGCGTCGGCACGCTGGCGCCGGCATCGGCGCATTCGAAGCTGTCCCGCACCAAGGACTTATTGTTCGAGAAGGCATTCGGCCTGGGGCTGAAAGGCAATGTCGCACAGGCCTACCGGTATGTGATGCAACACTGGCGCCCGGGTGACGCGCTGTACATCTTCGGCTTCAGCCGCGGCGCCTACACCGCGCGCGCGTTGGCCGGCATGCTGCTGCGGCCGGGACTGCTGCGGCCCGGCTCGGAGAACCTGCTGCCGTACGCGGTCGAAAAGTACGCCATCAACCGCTATTTCACCCCGGACGAGTACGCCCGCTGGGCCGAGTTCGCCCGCGCGTTCTGCTGGCGCACCGAGGACGAGCCGCTGTTTTCCACCGTGCGGCAGAACAGCCCGAATCAGGTGTGGCACCACGCGGTGCCGGTGGCGTATCTCGGCCTGTGGGACACCGTCAAGGCGGCCGGCTTCCTGCGGTTCGGCAACCTGCGCTGGCCCTACACGCGCTCGCTGCCCAACGTCGCGCGCATCCGCCACGCCGTCTCGATCGACGAACGCCGCCGCCCCTACCGGGAGTACCTCGTCGAGCGCCATCCGCGGGGGCTGGAGGAACGCTGGTTCGCCGGCGTGCACGCCGATGTCGGCGGCACGTTCATGCCCGATCACCGGCTCGCCACGATCGCGTTGAAATGGGTCACCGACGGGATCGTCGGTGAGCTGGCGATCGACGCGGCTGCCTACCGGGAGCAGTGCGCGGTGACCGAAGACTTCGCGAACGCGCCGATCCACAACAACGGCAAGCTGTGGTACCTCGTCGGCTGCCGGCGCCGCCCAATGGGCCCCGACGCACTGGTGCATCCGAGCGTGCTCGTGCGCCGCCGCGACAACCCTGGCTACCTACCGAATCTGACCGACCAACGGCTCAGCGCCGACCCCACCGACTGGACGTCCCCCGCGTTGTGAAGGAGAAACGCCATGGCCCTCAGTTCGCTGACCACTCTCGACCAATACAAAGCCGCGCCGTTTCCGCCCGGCTACCCCGACAACACGCGAACGTTCTACAGCCCGGTCGACCGTGTGCATGAGGCGCTCAAGGACTTGCTGACGTCGGCCGACAAGAGCATCGTGGTCGCGATGTACGGCTACGACGACCCGGAACTGAATTCGGTGCTGCAGTCGTCGCTGAACGACGAAAAGATCTATGTACAAATGAGTCTCGACTCCACGCAAGCCGCGGGAAAGTCCGAGCGCGCTCTGTTGGCCCCCTGGCTCAACGACAAGACCGGCAACAGCATCGCGATCGGCCACAGTGAGAAGTCGGCGATCATGCACTTGAAGATGGTGATCATCGACGGCGTCGACGTCATCACCGGCTCGACCAACTGGTCCACCGGCGGAGAATCCAAGCAGGACAACCAACTCACCGTGATCCGGGACCCGTACGTGTGCGCGGAAGCCCGTTCACGCATCGACATCATCCACGACGGCATGCTCAAGCAGATGGCGGCGAAGGCGCAATCCGGCGGCGCGCACTAGGCTCCCCACCGGAGGCGCGCAGCCGCTGCGCCAGTCCGGTCGCCCGCACGGCGCGGCGCGCGATGGCGGCGCGCACGGAAGCCTCGGAACCTGCCACCCGGACCTTGGTCTTCGCCCGCGTCACGGCGGTGTAGAACAATTCGCGGGTCAGGAGCCGCGAATCCTCCGGCGGCATCAGCACCGTCACCTCGTCGGCCTGGCTGCCCTGGCTCTTGTGGATCGTCATCGCATGCATGGTCTCGATGTCTGTGAGCCGGCTGGTCGCGAAGCTCAACGTTCCGGCGGCGCCGGCGATGACGGCCCGCAGCCCGTCGCTGCCGACCACGACCACTCCGGCATCCCCGTTGTAGACCTTGAGCCCATAGTCGTTGGCGGTCACCAAGACCGGCCGACCGGCGTACCACGCCGAGGTTATCGGCTGACCCGTCTCCTCCGTGAGCCAACGCTCCACCTGCCGGTTCCAGTGCGACACCCCGTACGGGCCGTGCCGGTGCGCGCACAACAGCCGGTGCTCGTCGAGCGTCGCCAACGCCACACCGGTGGCGCCGAGCACCGCGGCCTCCCGCACCCTCAGCGCGTGCGGAACCAGGACCGCGCGCAGCCGGTCGGTCGGCCCGTCGGAGTCGAGCCACTCGACGTGATCGCCACCGGCCCTCAGCAACTCCAGCACGCGGTCGGCGTCGCCGATCCGGATCGCTTCGGCCAGCGCACCGATCGACTCGCCGAAGCGATGCGGCGTGCGCAGCGCCGCGACCCGCACGTCGTCGCGCGTAGCGAGCCCATCCACCAGATCGGCCAGCACAGCACCGGCTTCCACCGAGGCGAGCTGGTCGGGATCGCCCACCAGGATCAGCCGGGTATCGGGCCGCACCGCCTCGAGCAGGCGGGCCATCATCGTCAGCGACACCATCGACGTCTCGTCGACGACGATCACGTCGTGTGGCAGCCGGTTGCCGCGATTGTGCTTGAACCGCACCGACGTATCCGGCCGCGAGCCCAGCAGCCGGTGCAGCGTCGTCGCCGGCAGGCCCGCTAGCCGCGCCCGGTCCGCGGCGTCCAGCCGCTGCACCTCGGCGGCCACCGCCTCGGCGAGCCGGGCCGCCGCCTTGCCGGTCGGCGCCGCCAGCGCGATCCGGGGCCGAGGGAGGCCGACGAGCTCGGCCTGCCCGGCCAGCAGAGCAAGGAGTCGCGCCACCGTGGTGGTCTTGCCGGTGCCCGGGCCGCCGGTCAGCACGGTGACCGCCTGCGAGACAGCGATTTCCGCGGCGGCCCGTTGCTCGTCATAGCCTGATGGAAAGAGCCGATCGACGGCGGGCACGTCGCCCGTTGCCCGGGGAACGGAGAGCGCGAGCAGGTCGGCGCACACCTGCTCCTCCTCGAGCCAATACCGGTCCAGGTACAGCAGCTCCCCGAACAACCGCAGCACCGGCGGCGAGCCGACCAGCGGGCTGGACCGCACGGCGGCCATCCATTCGCCGGCGTCGGGCCAGGGCAGCTCCGCGTCGCCGACTTGCGCGGCCACCGTGCGCAGGTCCACGCACACCGAACCGCCCCGCAGCGCGCGCACCAGCAGCGCGACCGCCAGCGCCACCCGCTCGTCGGGCTCGCCGCCGAGCGCCGTAAGCCGCTGTGCGACATGGACATCGGCGGCCTCGAAGACGCCTGCCCCGGTGTACGTCCGCAACAGGCCCTCGGCGCCGATCGCCTCCAGCGTCACGCGGCCGCCCTCCCGTCGAGCAGGTCCGACATTCCGGTCACCAACGACGACGGCGGCCGCCAGCTGAACACCCCCGACGGGTGCCCATCGATTACGGGTGTGGCCGCGCCGCACATCCCGCGCACGAAGAGATAGAGGACGCCGCCGAGATGCCGGGCCGGGTCGTAGTCAGGCAGCCGCCACCGCAGGAACCGGTGCAGCACAACGCTGTACAGCAGCGCCTGCAGCGGATAATCCGAGTGCAGCATCGCCTCGACCAGCCGTGGCCGGTCGTAATCGGCGGATGTGAGCGGCCGGTCGGGATCGCCCAGCCAGTTGGTCTTGTAGTCGACCACCAGGTAGCGGTGCGCCGCGCCGTCGGGCACGCGCAGCACGGCGTCGACTGAGCCGGTGAGGTAGCCGCGCAGCGGCTGATCACCAAGGGGGCGGCTGGTCAACCGATCGGCATAGGGCGCCAGCGCGTCGTCGGCCGGTAGGTGCGCGCGCAGCAACGTCCCCATGTCCGCCAGTCGGATCTCGGGCGCGGTCGAGCGCAGATCACCGCCGGCCAGCGGGAACTCGAAGTCCAACTCGCGCAACCGATCCCGGAGCCCGATCCGGCGCAGGGTCAGGTCGCCGGCCAGCGGACCCAACGGCGTATCGTGCATCGGCACCATGGCCGCCGCCAGCAGGTCCGGGGCCACGTCGACCGGCCACCACACCGAGTGGCCGCGGATGTGTGACTCCAACTCGGCGGCCAGATCTGCTGCAAACGGGTCGGTCGTCTCCAGCACGGCGTGCACGAGCGTGCCGAACTTGGCGCCCATCGGCAGGTCCGCCATCGGCGACGGCACTTCCGGCCCGGATGAACCCTGGGCCAGCGGAAGATCACCGGCTTCGTCGTCCAGTTCGGTGACCTCCGGCTCGCTGCTCACCCCGACGGACCCGAAAATTTCCGTCGCGGCCCGGATCAGGCCGGAGTACGAGGTGCGCCGCCACCCCGTGTCGATGCCGCGATGAAAGTGGCGGCTGGCCAGGTCGGACGGCACCGGCTCGGGCGGCACGGACGGTGCCGCGGCCACCACCGAACGCTCGATCACCGGACCGCCCGCCTCCTCCCATTCGCGCAAGCGGGCCATCGCGTCGTCGTCGGAGATCTTGGCCGGTTCGCATCGGTCGGGTACGCAGGAATCTCCCGGTCGGCGGCCGCGCAGCAGCCGCGAGAGTCCGCCGTTGGGCTCGTCGAACGCCGGCGACCACCAGGCCACGACCTGCGCCTGGGCGCGGGTCAGCGCGACGTACGTCAGCCGGCTGTCGTCGCTGGCGTCCTCCTTGCGGCCCAGCCTCTCGACGGCCGTGAAGTCCGGGCTGTCCTTGCCGCCGATGTGCAGGCAGCGCACGCCCTCGTCGTGGAACAGCACCACATCGCGGTCCTGGGTATTGCGGTTGAACGCGAACGGCAAATACACGATCGGGTATTGCAGGCCCTTGCTCACGAAGACGGTCATGATCTGTACGGCCGCGGCGTCGCTGTCCAGGCGCCGGTTGCGTTCGGGCGCGCCGCCGCGTTCGTCGCGCTGCCTGCGCAGCCAGTCGCGGAGCGCGGGCAGGCTGGAGCGCTCCCGATGCGCGACCTCCTGCAGCAGCTGCGCGACGTGCGCCAGGTCGGTCATGTGGCGTTCGCCGCCGTGGGCGGACAGCACGCGGTCGCCCATGCCCGACAGCTGCGCGGCCTCGAAGATGGCGGCGACGCCGCGCTCTCGGGCGTGACCGGCCCACTCCCGCAACGTTTCCGCGACGCGGTCGGTCAGCGCGTCACCGCCGGCCGCCAGCGATTCCGCGGTCTCGCCGAAGAACATCGTCGCCGCCGCGGCGCGCACCATGCCGGGCCGGTGCGGTTGGTCGAACGCCTCCAGCAGGCAGAGCCAGTCTTCGGCGGCGTCCGAGGAGAACACGTCCGAGTCGCCCGTGTACACCGCCGGTACGCCCGCGTCGCACAGCGCCCGGTAGCAGGCGGCGGCGTCCTTGTGCTTCTCCACGATCACGGCGATGTCGCGGGCCTGCAGCGGCCTGCCACCGAACGTCGCGCCGCTCGCCAGCAATGCGCGGACATCGGCGGCCAGGTCCGCGCCGATGTGTGCCCGCAGCTCTTCGATGGGCAAGTTTTGAACCCCACGGCGGCCCAACGATTCTCGTTGCACCACCCGCAACCGGAACGGGTCGTTGTGCGGGGCACCGGCGAGACGGTGACCCCGGTGGTAGGCCTCGACGTCGTCCACCAGTATGGCGGGGTCGCCAAGTTGGGCACCGCGCAACACCACCTGCAGGCGATCGATGAGTGCCGCATCGCTACGCCAATTGACGGCCAGCGTCTTCTTCTCACCGGCGGTCTCGGCCGCCCGCAGATACGTCACGATGTCGCCGCCGCGAAACGCGTAGATGGCCTGCTTGGGATCACCGATGAGGATCACCGTCGAGCGTCCGCTGAACGCGCGGTCGATCACCTGCCACTGCACCGGGTCGGTGTCCTGGAACTCGTCGACCATGACGATCGGCCAGCGGTGATGCATCCGGGCCCGAGCAGGGGAGTCGTCGGTGGCCAGCGCGGCGGCGAGCCGGCTCAGCAGGTCGTCGTAGTCGAGCACGCCCATCCGCCGCTTGCGCGTATCAAGTTCAGCGAGAACGTCTTTCGCGAAGGAGACGCACACGGCGGCCCGCGATCCGGGCTCGGGGTCGCGCGGCCGCAGCTGCGTCGAGGGATTCTTGACGACCTCGCGCGCCAGCCGCAGCGCCTCGCGGTAATCCAGCGCCGGATCGTCGCGCTCTTGTCCGAAGTGCGCGAGGTAGAGGTCGTCGACGATCTGAACGATCAGCTCGTCGAGGCTCTCCAGCAGCGTGACGTTCGCGGCGGTGTCGCCGGCCACGCCCAGCGACTTCAACACCAACTGGCAGAACTGGTGCGTGGTGGCGATCGTGGCCGCGTCGAAGCGGGCCAGCGCGTCGCGGAGGCGCTGCTTGCGCACCGCGCGCTGGTCGTCGGTGCCCTCCAGCAGGTAAGCCACCAATTCATTGGCACCCGCGCCGTCATCGAAAGCGGCCACCGCCTCGACCATTTGGCCGCGCACACGTTCCCGCAGCTCCTGGCTGGCGGCGCGGCCGAAGGTGATGAGCAACATCTGGTCCAGCGTCGCCACGCCCTCGGCGACGTAGCGGGTGACCAGGCCGGCCAGCGCGAACGTCTTGCCGGTGCCCGCGCTGGCCTCCAGCACCGTGGTGGACCGATCGGCGGGCAGCGGTCCGAGCAGGTCGAACCGCTCGATCATGTCGGCTTCCTTTCGGAGCGCAGCATCGGCAGCCAAACCCGGGCGGCGTACGCGCCCAGCCGGGTGTCTTCGCCGTCGTGCTCCTCGCCCGGTCGCACGGGTCGCATCAGATCGGTCAGGCGGGTGTTCTTGCCCCAGGCCCGCAGATGGGCCGGCTCATCGTGCTCGAACTTCCACCGGTATTCCGCCTCACGCAGCGGATCGTCGCCGCAGTGCCGGGCGGCCGCCCAGGCATATGATGTCTTGATGGGCAACGGGATCGGCTCCCGGCGCCCCGCGTCGTAGATCGCCACCAGCTCACGCAGCACCGCTGAGGCGTCGTCGGGTGGACGCCCGAGCCCCTCCACCCGCGGGGTGGTCCCCCTCTTCAGGCGGCCGATGCACACCGCCGACCAGTCACGGTCGGGGTCGTGAGCGATCAATGCCAGCAAGGGAATCCACGACTCGAGCAGATGCTTGCCATCGAGCTTGGAATAGGTCACCGACACCAGCCGCTCCCCGTACACGGGTGCGACCGTGCCCGTGAGCCGCCGCCCGGAGCCGAGTTCGATGTCGACGTCGTACGCCTTGGCGTCGGCCCCGCGGTGTTGCTGCGCGGCGGCCGCCAGCAGGGCGGCCTGGTCGCGAATCTCGGTTGCCCTGCGCCATCCCAGTTGGCCGGGTGGCAGGGTCCCCCGCCGCCACTCGGCCTGCCGGGCGTCGTCCGGTGTCCACCCGCGCAGGATGTCGCTCAGCATCCGGTCGCCGACCGTCCACTCCTCGAGGCCGTCCAGGTCGACGGGTATGGCGTCCTGCACGCCGTCGACGTCCCGCGGCAGGGTGAATTCGAGGGCGCGGAAGAAGCCCTTGACCGGGTCCTTGAAGAAGCTCACCAGGTCGGCGAGGATGACGTCGTCGGCCGGCGGTGCCGGCAGCGGTCCCGAAATGAACCTGCGCGCCTCGCCGCGTTCGCCCGCGGCGGCCCGCGCCGCGCGCAGCACGGTCGGGTCGAAGCTGAAGGGGACTTTCGGCACCAGCCTTCCCGGGATGACATTGCGAACGTCGAAGGGCTGCAATGGATGCTGTACGACGATGCGCCCGCGAACCTTGCCCGTCTGCTCGCTCGACGCGGTCATGTCCAGGGTGTCCAGCAGCTCGGCCAGCGGCACCGCGGGCGGACGCGGCTGGCCCGAGTACTCGTTGGCGCCGGTGTAGGTGATCACCAGCTTCTCGGTGGCCGCGCCGATGGCGTCCAGCAGCAATTGCCGGTCCTCCGAACGGATGTCGCGCTCGCCGGTCATCGGGTCGCGGGCCAGCGCGTCGTCGCCGTCGACCACACCGAGCCTGGGGAACACGCCGTCGTCGAGGCCCACCAGGCACACCACCCGGTGCGGCACCGAGCGCATCGGGACCATGGTGCACACCGTCAGCGTGCCGCTGCGGAAGTTGGCCCGCGTCGGGCGCCCGGCAAGGCGCCCCTCGAGGAGCGCCCGGATGTCGGGCAGCCGCAGCACCGTGCCGGCGTGCGGCCCGGCGTCGGCCAGCGTCGACGCGAACTCCCGGCGCATCTGACTGGTCTGCCACAGGTCCGAGTCGTCGATGCGCGTCAGCAGCTCGATCCCGTCGGCCAGCGCGGCCAGCCAGTCGCCCAACGGCCGCGCACCGGTGAGTGAGTCGACCGCGCGTTGCAGCCGGTCCACGAATTCGGCGAACTGGCCGGCCAATTCGACGCGGTTGCTGCTGACGTCGTCGAGGGGCAGCGTCGCGTCCAGCCAGGCGTGCGAGTCGTCGGACATCGCGACGCCGGCCAGCACCCGGTCGATGCCGAAACGCCAGGTGTTGTGCACGAAGTCGACGTGATACGGCCGCCGATGCTCCTGGTCGAACCCCCACCGGATGTTGGCCTGCCGGACCCAGCGGGTGATGGCCTCCAGGTCGTCGTCGGTGAAGTCGAAGCGGGCGCGCACGGGCGCCACCTCGGCGAAGTCGAGCACCTCGCTGGCGGTCACCCGGCTGCCGGCCAGCGCCAGCAGCCGCGAGGCGACCCCGAGCAGCGGATTGGTCTGCAGCGGAGAGCGGTCAGCGAGCCGCACCCGCAACCGGTGCGCGGGATGCGCGCCGTGCACGACGTCGCCGAGCCCGAAATCGGCGACGATCAGCGGCGCGTACGTCTCGATGTCCGGGCACATCACCAGGATGTCGCGCGGCTCCAGCGTCGGGTCGTCCTGCAGCAGGCCGAGCAGCACCTCGCGCAGCACGTCGACCTGGCGCGCCGGTCCGTGGCAGTTGTGTATCTGCACGGAGCGGTCATCTTCGGCGAGGTTACGCCCTTGCGGCCGAACGGCATTCGCGGCGATGTCGGACTGCAGCCAGCCGAGCAGTGTGTCGGGCCGTTCCGGTGCGGGGAGATGCTCGTCCGTCTGCGGATCGGCGGGCAGGCCGCGCTGGAGTTCGCGCAGGTCGCGTCCGAGCGTGGCCAGCAGTGGGTGACCCACGGTGCGATGGCCGGTGTCCAGGCGGCGGGGGATGGCACCGCGGGCGCCGGCCAGCGCGCGCCACAGTTGGTCGCTGGGATGCGGCAGCCACAGATGCAAGTCGTGGTGGGCGGACAATGCGTCCAGGAGCTCCACGTCGGTGCACGCCAACCGGGTGTGGCCGAACAGGGACAGCCGCGCCGGCAGGCCGGTCCGGCCTTCGCGCAGCCCGGCGACGGTCCGCTGGTGCCGGATGTGCGGGGGATCGGCGGGCACGGCGGCCACCAGCGCGCGCCAGAGCTCCGGTTGCCAGGCCAGGTCCGGGTCGAGGTCACCCGGATCGCCCGCCAGCCAATCGGTCAGCAGGCTCGGGCGTTGCCTGGCATACGACGCGAACAAGCCGGCCAGCCGGCGCGCCACCGAATAGCGGCGGCCGCGGCGCAGCTCCGCCTCCGCCTCCGTCGGCGCGAAGTGGCC
>NZ_LZKF01000160.1:0-93897 GCF_001672665.1 Mycobacterium sp. E2238
GGGCAAGTGGTGGCGGGAGACCCGGTTCCAGGCTTACCAGGGCGTCACGATGCCGTACTTCCCCAATTACCTGAGCCTGGCCAGCCCGTTCGCCTTCTCCGGACTGTCCTTCTTCCACACCATCGAATACCAGATGCGGCACATGGACCGGTTGCTCGGCGAGGTCAAGCGCCGCGGTGCGACCACCTTCGAGGTGACCGAAGAGGCCATGGAAGATTTCATGGAGCGGATGACCAAACGGCTGGACACTTCGGTGTTCTACGCCGGCAACTGCGCCACCTCGCGCTCGTACTACTTCAGCCCCAGCGGTGAGGCGTCGCTGCTGCGGCCGACCTCGACATTGAACTCGGTGCGGGAAGCCGCGACGTTCCCCCTCAGCGACTACGCGATCGCCTAGCGTCACAATCGCCACACCAGCCCCGGCACGGGAAGCGGTTGGCTGTTTGCCCGCCTCTGAGCGACAACTTGGGTGCGCCGCCGGATTGTCGCTGTGAGGCGGGCAAAGAGCGCGTCACTGCTCGAAGAGGCTGGTGTGGCGAATGCGACTGACGGGTGGGCCATTCCGCCGTTACGCCGGCGGCATCAGCACCGTGTCGATCATGTACACCGTTGCATTGGCGGTGGGCACGCCGCCGCAGACCAGACCCGCGTTGTTGACCTTGAGGCCGTTGCCCTGCCCGGTGACGGTCACGTTCGCGCCCTGAACCGTCTTGTGGGAGCCGGCGACCCTGGCCGGGCTCAGCTGCCCCGGCACCACGTGATAGGTCAGGATGCTGGTCAGCAGGTTGGAATCCGTCTTCAGCTGGTCGATCGTCTGTGCCGGCAGCTTGCCGAATGCGGCGTCGGTCGGCGCGAAGACCGTGTACTGGCCGTTGTTCAGCGTGTCAACCAGGTTGACATTCGGGTTCAGCTTGCCCGATAGCGCGGAGGTCAGGGTGCTCAGCGCCGGATTGTTGGACGCCGCTACCGCGACCGGAACCTGCGACATCCCCTCCACCGATGCCGGGCCGCTGGGGTGCGCGGCCGCGTAGTCGGGACACCCGGGACCCACGAGATCGGCCGCCGCCGCGCTCGGCGCGGTCACCACACCCAGACCCACCATCGCCGCTACCGCGAATCCCTTCGCCGCCACCGACGTCCGTTGTGCCTTCATCGCGTTTGACTCCTTCGATTGGTCCGACATTTGATGAGTGATTCGGAGACCGAACACCTTCGGATGGGTGCCGGGGGAAAAGTTTCAGCCGTACGTGAACGAATACACCTGCAGCCCTTGGTCGGGGTGGACCTCGAGCGTCCCCGACTGCGGCTGCTCGCCGGAGACGATCTGGTGCGACGTAGGCGGCCCGGCGATCGGGATCGCGACGGACCGTCCGTCGCGGGTCACCGTGAGGGACCCGGCGCCGCCGACGACGATGTAGACATTCTTGGCGTGGTAATTCAGCCTGATGCTGGACTGGGTGCCCGCGGCGGTGGCGCCCTGGTAGTCCAGCGACCAGGGGCCTTTCAGGGCGAAGCTGTCAGCGGCCAGGACGGGCGGATAGTCGAAAGTGGTTGTGCCTTCGTCGTATAGCCCGCCGCCGCCATAGTTGACCACCTTGCCGACGCCGAAGTAGGTCTCGGGCGTGGTCTTGTCTGGCAGCGTCGAGCGGCTTGCGTTCGTGGGCGGTGGCAGCTTTTCCCCGGGATGCGCGGCCACGATCAGCTGTCTGATCAGATCTTCGGTGACGTTGTAGTCGCCCTCGCCGAATTTGATGTGACGCACCTGGCCGGTGGCGTCGATCAGATACTCCGCCGGCCAGTAGCGGTTGCGGTAGTTCGTCCACGAGGAGTAGCCGTTGTCCATGGCGATCGGGTACGTGATGCTCAGGTCGGCGGCGCCTTTGGCGACATTCCCGGGCACCTGTTCGAACGCGTACTCCGGGGTGTGGACCCCGATGACCTCGAAGCCGTCGCCCTGGTAGGCGTGGTACCAGCTGACGACGTGCTGGATGGCGCGTTGGCAGTTGATGCAGGAGTACGCCCAAAAGTCGATCAGCACCACCTTGCCGCGCAGGGACGCGAGCGGGATCGGTTGGTTGCCCGGCGTGTTCAGCCAGCCGGCGATGCCCTTGAGATCGGGTGCCTGGCCGCAGCTTTCGAGCTCCCGACCACCGTCGCTGCAATTCGACAGCTGCGCGTTCTGGTCGTTGACGATGCCGCCGAGGTTGAGCTTCTCGCGGACGGCGCGATCGGTGGCCAACCGTTGTTGCAGCCCGCTGGTGTAGTCGGGAACCGCCCGTTGCAGAACCGCGGGAACGTTGAACACCAAACCGACCGCGAGGACGATCATCACGATTCCGGCCGCGACCCGGATCTGCCGCTGCCACCGCCGGAACGCTCCCACCCGCTGAGCCACCCGATGGCCCGCCAACGCGAAGACCAACAACGGCAGCGCGGCACCCAGCGCGAAGGTGCCAGTCAGCACCACGGTGCGCAGGCCGAGAGGTGCGGTGGCGCCGGCCACCACGATGGCGGCGAGAATGGGCCCGGCGCACGGGACATACAACACCCCCAGCGCCAGGCCGAGACCGAACCCGCCGCTACCAAAACCCCACTGCTTCTGGGGGATACGCGCGAACGGACGCTCCAGCAATTGCTCGACACGCGGGAAGATCAGGCCGAGACCGATGGCAACCAACGCGGCCAGAGCGAACCAGCGGATGGCGTCCTGGGGCAGGTGCGCCAACGAGAGCAGCGTCGACCCGGCCAACGTGACCGCGGTGAAGCTGAGCACCAGACCGCCGATGACCAGGTAGGGGCGCGCACTGCGCTGCGGCTTGACCGCGACGTCCACGCCCGCAGGGTTATTAGCACCGCCCTGCGCCCCGGCGAAGAAGATGACCGGCAGCACCGGCAGGATGCACGGCGATACGCCGGTGATGAGGCCTCCGACGAAGCCGATCAGCGCAAGGGTGAACATGAAAGTCATTCGCTGCCAAGGGCGCCGCGGATTGGTGCTGCCGCAAAGAAAACAGCCCGGCCGAAGCCGGGCTGTTCATCCCCTGATCGGCAGGCGAGCTCAACGGCCCGGCGGCATCAGCACCATGTCGATCATGTACACCGTCGCGTTGGCGGTGTGCACCCCGCCGCACACCAAACCGGCGTTGTTGACCTTCAGGTCGTTGCCCTGACCGCTCACGTTCAGCTTGGCGCCCTGCAGGGTGACGTGGTCACCACCGACCTTGGCCGGGCTCTCCTGCCCCTGCACCACGTGATAGGTCAAGATGCTCTTGAGTAGCTGCGAGTCGGTCTTGAGCTTGTCGATGGTGGCCGCCGGCAGCTTGTCGAACGCGGCGTTGGTGGGCGCGAAGACCGTGTACTGGCCGTTGTTCAACGTATCGACCAGGTTGACATTCGGGTTCAGCTTGCCCGACAGTGCCGAGGTCAGGGTGGTCAGCATCGGGTTGTTGGACGCGGCCGTGGCGACCGGGTCCTGCGCCATCCCGGCGACTGACCCGGGGCCGCTAGGGTTCTGCTTGGCGTAGTCGCCGCAGCCCGCACCGATGAGGTCGGCCGCCGGATCGGCCGCGGCCGGCGCCGCCATGCTGCTGGTGACCGTGGCCGAGCTGCTGCTGGTCATCGGTTCGGACGCCGACTTGTTGTTCGAACACGCCGAGAAACCAACTACCGCAATCGTCGCGAGCCCTGCCGCGGCGATTGTCCTGCCCCGAACGTCGATCATCGCGTTTGCACTCCTTCTTTGTGGGCGGCCCGTGGCACCGCCTTTCGACCGGACGGGAGTGATTCGGAGACGACGCGGCCGCGGACGGGTCAGAGTCGAGAGTCAGCCGAGGGGCAACGCGGCCAGGATCGTTCCGGTCGGCTGCGGCGACCCGCTACCGGGTTCGACGGTGAACGCCAGGGTGGTGGACGATCCGAGGTTGGTGAGCGTCGCGGTGGTCGACGGCGCCACGGCCGCCGGGCCCATCGTCCCGGCCGACGTCGGGCCTTTGTCGCTGAGCAACCACATTTGGTAGACGGTCCCGGGTTTCGGCGGCGGGACGTTGTTCATCACCAGCACACCGGCGTTGCGGTCGTGGGAAAAGACGACGGTGGCAGTGCCATTGCCGAGCGGGCCGGAAACGGTGCGCACGTCCCGGGCCGCGAATACCTGCTCGGCGACGGTCGAAGGCGGGTTCGGGCGCATCAGGATCCCGACGCCGAATGCGGCGGCGCCGACCACCACCGCCGCCGCCGCGGCCGCCAAAACAGCGGTGCGCCAACGGTATTTGCGCTCATCGCTCGCAGGTATCGCCGCCAGCGTCGCGGCCCGCAGGCGCTCCGGCGGTTCGACGGCCGTCGTCGCCGAGACGACCGCCATCGTCTCGCGGATGGCACGGACTTCGTCCTCGAAGGCCGCCGCCACCGATCGTGGCGCGGCCGCCAGCCGCCGCTCGATTTCGGCGCGTTCCTCGCCCGACACGGCATCCAACGCGTATGGCGTTGCGAGCTCGAGCAATTCGAATTCGTTCGGTTCGGTCATGACACTTCCAGGCAGTTACGCAAGGCGCGCAGCGCGTCGCGCATGCGTGACTTGATCGTCGACAGATTCGCGGCCAGCCGGTCCGACACTTGGCTGTAGGTGAGTCCGTCGTAGTAAGCCAACTGGATACACTCCCGCTGCGTGTCGGTCAACGCGCCCAGGCATTCGGCCACGCGGCGGCGCTCGTCACCGGCGATCGCCGAATCGGCGACCACGTCACTGGCGGGGTCGGCGCTGGCCGCGGCGTAGCGGGAATCCCGCCTGCCGGACGCTTCCTCGGTCCGCACCCGGTCGACGGCCCGCCGGTGCGCGATGGTCATCAGCCAGGACAGGGCCGAGCCCCTGCCGGCGTCGTAGCCCGATGCCGTCCGCCAGACCTCGCAGTAGACCTCTTGGGTGGTCTCCTCGCTGTAGCCGG
This sequence comes from Mycobacterium sp. E2238, assembly GCF_001672665.1. Taxonomy (NCBI): domain Bacteria; kingdom Bacillati; phylum Actinomycetota; class Actinomycetes; order Mycobacteriales; family Mycobacteriaceae; genus Mycobacterium; species Mycobacterium sp. E2238. The sequence goes on from NZ_LZKF01000160.1 coordinate 4,941, forward strand.
GATCGCGCAGCACCCGCATCACCATTCCGTACACGCGACTCTTGGTGAGGTCGTAAACCGCGGCGAACGCGTCGCGGTCCCCGCGCGCGACCTTGTGCAGCAGCGCGTCCAGGTCCTTGCTGGGCGTGGGCGGTCCCGTCATCGATCGGTAGCCTAGCGCCAGGCAGCTGTCCACTCCCGTAATTCGTAGCCCAAGGCGGGGCGGACGATTCGAGGTCCGGCTAGATGAGTTGGGCGAGGGTGGTGACGGCGATGAGGGCGAGCACGGCCGTTCCGATGATGTGAACCTGGCGCCGGGGCGTGAGCCGCGTCGGCAGGGGCCGTCGCTGCAGCATGCGTTGCCGCCGGACGGCGATCACGAACGTCGCGAGCGCCACCGCGCCGGCCAGCGCGGCGGGGATGAATGCGGCCGGCCCGACGGAACCGTGCAGGTTCTTGATCATCAGCAGGGCGCCGTTCGCCAGGAAGGCGAAGGACGTTCGCGTCCAGGCCAGCGTCGTCCGTTCGGCCTGACTGCCGTTCAACCGATGACCGCCTTGGCGATCACCAAGCCGAGCGCGATGAGCCCCACCACGGTCAGACCCACGGCGAGGTAGGTCGGTGAGGGCTGGCGGGGCAAGGGGGCGCCGCGGCGCATGGCGCCATCCGCCTGCTGCCAGCGCAGCAGCCCCATCCCGCTGGTGAGAATGGCCAGCAGCGCGAGCCCCACGCCGAGCGCGCGGCGCGCGCCGGGGACGCCCAGCTCCGGGACCAGTTGCACGACGGCAACCGCCGCGGCGAGCAGCCCCAGCGCGGTGCGCTGCCAGGCCAGGAACGTCCGCTCGTTGGCGAAGGTGAGCCGGTAGTCGGGCTCGTGCTCGTCGGCGCTGTCGGTGTCGGCCACGGGGCACATCGTTGCATGATTGCGCGTGTGGTCAAGGCGCTGTTGTTCGACGTGCAAGGCACGGCGACGGACTTTCACTCGACCGTCTGCGACGAGGCGCGGCGGATCAGCGCCGGCCGCCACCCGGGGGTGGATTGGCCCGACGTGGTGCGGCGTTGGCGCGCAGGCTACTTCACCGCGCTGGAGGACGCCCGAAGCCGGCAGACCGGATGGGTGTCGGTGCAGTCGGTGTACCGCCGGGCGCTGGACGGTTGCGGCGTCCCGCTTTCGGAGGCCGAACGCGACGAACTCACGCTGGCCTGGCGGCGGCTGAAGCCGTGGCCGGACGTGATCCCGGGGCTGACCCGGCTACGAACCGCCTACACGCTGGCCACGCTGTCCAACGCCGACGTGTCGACGGTCATCGAGATCTCCAAGCGCGCGGGCCTGCCCTGGGACGCCGTCTTCGCCGCGGAGATGGCCGGGGTGTTCAAGCCCGACCCGGCGATCTACCGGATGGCCGCCGCCTACCTGGGCCTGGAACCCGGCGAGATCATGATGGTGGCCAGCCACAAGTACGACATCCGCGCCGCGGGCCGGCTCGGGTTCCGGACCGCCTTCGTCGCGCGGCCGCTGGAGTTCGGCGTCGACGGCGAGGCCGACGTCGAATATTCCGCCGAATTCGACGTCAACGCGTCCGACTTCCTGGACCTCGCAAGCCAACTCGGCTGCTGATCAGCGGTGCGCGGACCCGGTCAGGGGTTGGCCGTTGGCCGACTGCAGCAGGCAGATGACCGTGCTGGGCGTGGGATTGGCGCCGGTGCGGTCCTGATTCGAGTCGATCAGGTAGGTGATCGAAAACGGGCTGCCGGCAACGGGTCGGCCCGTATACGGGGCGAATCCTTCGTTGCAGTCCTTGTTGGCGACGATGGCGACGGCTTTGTCCACGGCCATCGGGGCACGCAGGTACACCTCGGCCAAATGCGCTGTGGCACAGTCGACGACGGTGACCGTCACGCGGCTCAAATCGATCGGCGGTAGGTCGGCCACGCACTCGCCGGTCTGCAGGTCGATCCACTTCTCGGTGTGCGAGATGGTGGGGGCGGCCGTGGCGGTGGCGCAGGCACCCAACATCGCCGCGGCGGTCACGCCGCACAACGCATGAATGCCACGCATGCAGTGAGTCTAGGCACCCGTCAGCGCCGGGTCGGGCTTTTCCGAGGACATCGACAGGAACCCGCGCGCGCATCGCGCGGCCAGCAGCCAGTTCGCCGGCTTCTTCATGTCCAGCCCGCCGAGGAGCTGTTTGATCATGGTCAGCGTGTCGAAGTAAATGCGTTCGCAGACAAGCGTTTCGGCCTCGTCGAAGACGAAGTAGGCCGTCATGCGGACCCGGAACCGGCTGCCGGTGGGCGGAACCTTGCCCAGGTAACCCAGATGCGTGCCCATCAACCAGAACTCGACGATCACCGCGTCGGCGCTGTGCCGCAGCGCGATGATCTCGTGGTCCTGGTCGGGAAACGCGGTCCGCGTGTAGGCGTAGTAGTCGCGCACCGCTTTGTCGCCGTCGTGCACGATCATCTGCGGGATCAACTCGTAGCGCGGATGCGGGAAGGTCGACAGCACGTCGTCCCAGTCCTGGCGGACCTCGTCGTGGAAATGGTCGAGCACCAGCTTCTCGCGGGCGGCCAGCACCTCCGGCGGGGGGAACGCGGGGATCGTCATGACGACTAGGTTAGGCCCGGATTTGATATCGCATGCGCTATCAAATTTGAAAGTGCGCACATGCTTCCGGGCTGCGCGCTACCCGCGCGGCGGGGTCCAGGCGACCGGCAGGGCCTTGATGCCGTGGATGAATTGCGACAGCAGCCGCGCGGGTTCCTCGACAGCGACGATGTCGGGTATCTCGCGGCGCAACTCGTCGAAGACCACCCGGATCTCGCGGCGGGCGAGGTTGGCGCCGAGGCAGAAATGCGCGCCGCCGCCGCCGAAGCCGAAATGCGGGTTGGGGGTGCGGGCCACGTCGAACAGCCAGGGGTTGGCGAACGTCGACTCGTCGCGGTTGGCCGAGTTGTACCACAGCACGGCCTTGTCGCCCTCGGCCAGCTTGGTGCCGCTCAGCTTGAAGTCGCGGGTCAGGGTCCGCCGCATGTAGACCACCGGCGAGGCCCATCGCACGATCTCCTCGACGGCCGTGGGCGCCAGACGGTCGAAGTTGGCCCACCACTTGTCCCGCTCGTCGGGGTAGCGGGACAGGGCCAGCACGCCGTGGCTGATCGCGTTGCGCGTCGTCTCGTTGCCGGCCACCACCAGCAGGATGAAGAACGACGCGATCTCGGCCGACGACAACCGTTCGCCGTCCACCTCGGCTTCGACCAGGCTGGTGGTCAGGTCGTCGTGGTGATTGACGCGGCGGTCCTCGGCGAGCGCGGTGGCGTACGCCCCGATGTCCATCGAGATCTTGAGGAATTCGTCGAAGTCGGTGGTCAGGTCGGGGTCGCCGAACCCGAGAATCACGTTGGTCCAGTGGAAGATTCGCTGATGGTCTTCTTCGGGGATACCCATCATGTCGCAGATGATCTGCAGCGGCAGCGGCCCGGCGAGCTCGGTGACCAAATCGGCTTCCCCGTTGGGGTGGTTGGTGATCAGCGCCGAGACCAGCCGGCGGGCCCGCTCGCGCACCGACGCCTCGATGCGCGCCACCACCTTTGGGGTGAACGCGCGGCTGACGATCGAGCGCAGCCGTTGGTGCCGCGGATCGTCGAGCACGATCATCGAGCCGAAGTATTCGGCGATCTCCGGCGCGTTGTCGTTGACGGTGATGTTCGGGGTGCTGCTGAAGATCTCCGGATGACGGCTGGCGAAGTGCACGTCGTCGTGCTTGGTGAGCGACCAATACCCGTCGCCCGCCACGAATCCCTCCATCTCGATCGCGGGCCAGAACGACAGGGGGGCCTCGCGGCGCAAGGTCGCGAAGGCGCCGTCGCGGAAGTCGTCGTCGAGACTCCAGAAGTCCAGCGAGTCGAGGTGGATCTCGGACAGCGGCACCTCCGGTGGTGGCGCCCCGTTGGTTCGCGTCGCAATACCCGTCTTGAGGCTCACCGATTACCTCCTAGGAAACCCGTTAGTGCGTACACACGGTCCTGCCGCCGGCCGATTGCGCGTCGGCGACAACGTTGCCGTCGAGCAGGATGCGGCAGCGGATGGGGCCCACCCCCTGCGCGCTGATCAGGAACACCTGACCCCCGAAGGAGGTGAATTCCGTCGACCAGGGCAGCGGCGCGTTGACCTGGTGCAGTTGACCGGTGTCGGTTTGATACACGAGGTACTGCGCGACCCCGGCACCGGTCACCTCGTAACGGGCGTGGGGCATCTCGGGGATCGCATGGGCCACGCCGGGAATCGTCCCCGCGCAACCGACGCCCACGGCGAACAGAAGCGAAAGCCCGCGCACATGCTTCGTCATGATTTGCATCGTGTCACCACGCGCGGTGCTACGGAAGCTTTCCGCCCTAACGAAAGCCGTTCTAGTGTGAGTCCCACGGGGGCGGCTACGGAAAGGTGAGTATGTCGGAACACGGGTCAAAGCGTGTGGTGGTCTGGGGCACGGGCTTCGTCGGCAAGATGGTGATCGCCGAAATCCTCAAGCATCCGCTGTTCGAGTTGGTGGGGGTCGGCGTCAGCAACCCCGACAAGGTCGGGCGCGACGTCGGCGAGATCTGCGGGCTGCCCGAGCCGACGGGCATCATCGCCACCGACGACGTCGACGCCCTGATCGCGCTGAAGCCCGACGCGCTGGTGCACTACGGCCCGACCGCGATGCACGCCAAGGACAACATCGCGCTGATCACCCGCTTCCTGCGGGCGGGCATCGACGTGTGCTCGACGGCGATGACCCCGTGGGTGTGGCCGACCATGCACCTCAACCCGCCGAACTGGATCGCGCCGATCACCGAAGCCTGCGAGCTGGGGGAGTCGTCCTGCTTCACCACCGGCATCGACCCCGGGTTCGCCAACGACCTGTTCCCCATGACGCTGATGGGCCTGTGCTCGGAGGTGCGCCGGGTGCGGGCCTCCGAACTGCTGGACTACACCAACTACGAGGGCGATTACGAAGTCGAGATGGGCATCGGCCGCGAGCCCGAATACAGCCCCTTGCTCGAGGACTCCAACATGCTGATCTTCGCGTGGGGCGCCACCGTCCCGATGATCGCCCACGCGGCCGGCATCATGCTCGACGAGATCACCACCACGTGGGACAAATGGGTGACGCCCACCGAGCGCAACACCGTCAAGGGCGTCATCAAACCCGGGCACGTGGCGGCCGTCCGGTTCACCATCAACGGAATCTACAAGGGCGAGAACAGGATTCAGCTCGAACACGTCAACCGGATCGGCCTCGACGCCGCCCCCGACTGGCCCTCCGGCCACGACAACGACGTCTACCGGGTGGAGATCGAGGGCACGCCGAGCATCTTCCAGGAAACCGCGTTCCGGTTCACCGACGGCTCGGGCCGCGACGCGGCCACGGCCGGCTGCCTGGCGACCGGGATGCGGGCCCTCAACGCCGTGCCCGCGGTCAACGAGTTGCGGCCGGGCTGGGTCACGCCGCTCGACCTGCCCCTGATCGCCGGGGCGGGCAACATCCGGTGACCGGCGCACAGCCTGCACATAGGTACCGCAGAGACTCGGTACAGGTTTGCGCGACACAATGACGGCTAGCCGGTTTGCGAGTTGCTGAAGTTTAGGTTGGGACAGATGGCCGATGGAGCAGGGACCGCGCTGGGCTTGTCGATCGGCACCACCAACCTGGCGGCGGTCGCCGCGGGCCAGGCCATCACCCGCAAGCCCGTCCTGACGCTCTATCCGGAACGCGCGCCCGAGGTCGGCATCCCCGCAGAAAACCCGCGGCTCAACCAGCCGGGCCTGGTGATCACCGGGTTCGTCAACCGCATCTCCGATCCCCGCGGCGTCGTGGCGGCCGACGGCTCGGTGCACCGCAGCGAGGAATTGATCGCCGACGCGATGCGGGCGCTGGCCTACGCCGTGACCGGCGGGCGCACCCTGCCCGAGAGCGTCGGCGTCACCTATCCCGCCCACTGGCCGTCCCCGGCGGTCGACGCGGTGGGCACCGCGCTGAGTTCGGTGGCCGAATGGTCCAACCGGGCGCGGCCGCTGATGCTGATTCCCGACGCCGCGGCGACGCTGCTGGCCGTGCGAACCACCCCCGGCATACCGGCCCGCGGGACGGTGGCGGTGTGCGACTTCGGCGGTAGCGGCACCAGCATCACGTTCATGCGCGCCGACGGCGATTATCAGGCGCTGGCCCCGACCGTTCGCCTGCACGATTTCTCCGGCGACCTGATCGACCAGGCGCTACTGAGCGCCGTCATCTCCAACATGCCGAGCACCGCTGGCTTCGACCCCGCGGGCACCGTGGCGATCGGGTCGCTGAGCCGGCTGCGCACGGCATGCCGAAGCGCCAAGGAGGAGCTGTCCGCGAGCACGGCGACCATGCTGAGCGACGGGCTGACCGGCGAAGTGCGGGTCACCCGCGACGAGCTCGACGAGGCGATCCGCACCCCGCTGGACAGGTTCGTGGCCGTGTTGGAAAACACGTTGGCGCGCAACGGGATTCATGACCTGGCCGCCGTGGTTTCCGCCGGCGGCGGAGCGAATATCCCCGCGATCACCACCACGCTGTCGCAGTACTTCCGCGTCCCGGTCATCACCACGCCGCGCCCGCAATTGACGGCGGCCACCGGCGCCGCGCTCCGGGCCGCGCATGGCCCCGGCGAGAGCGCCGCGACGGCGTCGGCGCCGGCCGCGTCCGCCACGGCGACGGCGCGGGCCGTCCCGGGCGGCCGCCCGCCCGAGGCGACCGCGACGGCGCAGGCGGCGCCTGCCTGGCCCACCGCGGGTGCCGCGGCCGTGCAGGCGTGGTCGCAGACCGGCAAGCAAGCGCAGGTGGCGCCCGATTCGCAGGCGACCGCCTCCCAGGCGGCGTCCCCCGCCGACGAGCCCGCCGCCGATTCCGCTGGCGAGAAGCGCAAGCGCCGCCTGTTCCGGCTGCCGGTGATGGCGGGAATCGTCGGCGCCGCCGCGGCGCTGGCGCTGGTCGGCACCGCAGTCACGATCGGACTGACCTCGGCGAACAAATCCGCGACGACCCCGGCGCCGGGCGTGACCAGCAGCCAGGTGCCCGCGCCGCCGGCCAACACCGCGACCGCTCAGGCGCCCCCGCCGAGCGAAGAGGCGCCGGCGCCCTCGACGACCGACACCAACCCGCCCGCGCAGACCGAGACGCCGTCGACCAGCGTCCCGTCAGCGAAACCCCAACATGCGCCGCCGCTCGCTGCCGCGCCCGTGCGTCCGGCGATCCCGCAGGTGCCGCCCATCCCGGCGGTGCCCGGCCTCAACGAACCCATCCCAGGGCTGGACCGGATCAATCAGATCATCCAGGGGATCGGGGGCGACTTGGGCATCAGCGGCATCCCCCAATTGGGCCCTCAGCTGGGAACGACCCGGTAGGTCAGTCCTTTTCGCCCTTGTTCTCCGCTTTCGCGGCCTCTTTGAGCTTCTCGTTCAGGGCCTTGTCCTTCTCGATCTGCTCCTTCAGCGCTTCCTCGTCGCGGCCCTCGTCGCCTTCGGCTGGCTCATCCGAACCGGCATCGGAACCGGCATTGTCCGGGACTTCGTGCCTGGGATTGCCGTCCTCGTCCAGCCAGTCGTTGACGGCGGTACCCGAAACGCTGCCACCCGTACCGGGCAGCACGATGGTGGCCTTTTCCTTGTAGGCCTCCATCATCTCGGCGGCCTTCTTTTTGTCGTCCTCGTCCGGCTCTGGCTTTTCCGTCAGCTTTTGATCGGTGTCCTGATCGGGTTCCTGATCCTGATCGGTGTGCTGGTCGGCCGACTTATCGTCCTGCACGCTCATGCATCTACCCCCTCGCAATCGCAGGTCGCGATTTGCACGGGTTACCCGCTGCAGCGTTGTGTCGAAACTCTCATCAGCCGAATCGTTCGCGCTTGACCAGCTCGACCAGCGCAAGCGGAATCCGCATCGGCTCGGGTGCGCTTGACAGTTGCGCCGCCACCGCGCCCTGAAGTTGCTCGACGAATTCGCCGGCCCGCGCGTCGCGCACCCCGTCATCCAGCCCGCGCACCAGCGCGGGGAACAGCGCCGCGCGGGCGAAGGCCGCCCACTGCGCGCCGAACGTCTCGGCGTCGCGGTCGGCCTGGAACCGAACCCAGAAACGGTCCTCGGCATTGAACGTCTCGAGATGGTCGATGGTCAAGCCCTCGAAGCGCCCGCTGGGCGCGAAGGGGGCGCGAAAGTCCTTCTCGCTGCGCGCAAATGTGGGAATGGTCATCCGCCGCAGTTCTTCCTGGCGCAACAGGCCGTCGCGGACCTGTTCACGCAGCGCCGTGAGCATCGCGTCGAGCAGCGTCGGGAACCCCGATGTGCCGTCCTCGTCGAGGGCGATCGTCATCACCACCAGCCGCCCGTCGGGGGCCAGTTCGCGGCCGCGGAACGCCACGAAGTTGTGCCAGTCCAGGGCCGCCCGCTCGGCGTATGCCGCGCGCGCCGCGTCGTCGCGGCTGTAGGAGATGTGCAGGTGATCGTGCACCTCGGCGGGCATCGTGCTCAGCCACTGCGCCGCCCACGACGACCAGCCCAGGTTGACCGTCTTGGACGGCACGATCTGGTCGTAGAACGAACGGCCGATCGACGACGCGAACGTCGCCGCGTCCAGGTGCAGGTAGCTCTCCGGGTCGTCGGACAGGGTGTGAAACAGCGCCGAGAAGTCGTTGTCCGGAATGTCGGTGTGCGCCACCAGGATTGCGTGGTCGTGCCGGGTGCGCCGGCGCAGGATCGCGATCGCCGCCGACATCGGCTTGAGCGAATTGTGCCCGTTGGCGGCGCCGTAGTCGGCGATGACGATGGGCTGCGGGGGCTTGGGCAGCGGCACTTGCTCGGCGGCCCGCTCGAACAACGCGATGGCCGGGCCCAACCCGGCGGCCTGCAGCCGCGACGACTGGGTGTAAACGGGCTCCGGCCGAACCACAATGCTCGATTCGGGCATCCGAGGCTCTGGCCGCATGGCCCAACGATAGTCGTCAGGTCGGCTTCGGGTAGCTGACGCCGGTGAGCTGCTCGGAAAGCTCCCAAAGTCGTTGGCAGTCAGCCTCGTTGCGGGCCCGCTCGGGCACCTTGGCAAGCCGCACCCCGCCGCCGGCGGCCTCGTAGAAGCCGCGGGGGCCGTAGAATGCGCCGCCCTGGGCGTGCGGCGCCGCGGCGGCGTAGAGCGCCGGGAGGATGCCCTCGTCGATCTCCTGCCACAAAAATGGCGTGAAGCGCCAGGACGCCTTGTACAGCCGCTCCATCAGCGCGGGCTTTTCCCGCCCGTGCGAGGGCCCGGCGATCTGCAGGTTGGTCTTGGTCAGGCCGGGGTGCGCGGCGTTGGACATGATGCCCCAGCCGGCCGCCCGGCTGCGCCGATCCAGCTCGAGGGCGAACATCAGCACCGCCAGCTTCGATTGGCCGTAGGCCGACATGGCCGCGTAGGACTTCTCAAACTGCGGGTCGTCGAAGTGGATCTTGCCGCTTTGGCGGGCGGCCAGGCTGCTCAGCGAGACGACGCGTGCCTTGCCCGCCGCGCGCAGCAGCGGCAGCACGTGCCCCGTCAGGGCGAAGTGCCCGAGATGGTTGCTGCCGAACTGCAATTCGAAACCGTCGGCGGTGGTGTCGCGTTCCGGCGGCGTCATGACGCCGGCGTTGTTGATCAGGATGTCGATGGGGCGGCCCTCGGCGTTGAGTTGTTCACCCAGCGCGGCGACCGAGGCCAGCGACGACAGGTCCAGCGACTTGATGGTGAGCTTGGCGTCGGGCACCGTGTCGCGGATTTCCGCGATCGCCTTTTCCCCTTTGCCGCGGTTGCGGATCGCCATGACGACGTCGGCGCCGGCGGCCGCGAGCCGCCGGGCCAGGCCGAACCCCAGGCCGCTGTTGGCGCCGGTGACGATTGCCAGCTTGCCCGACAGGTCGGGCACCGTGGCGACAAGATCGTTGGCCATGCGTATCGCTCCCTTCGTGTACGCCCCGTCATAGTGTGCTCTTTGTGTCGGCTCGTCGGCAGCGCATCCAAGGCTGGGCGGCCGCGTTCGCCGCCGGCGCGCTGCCCGCGCTCGCCTTTCCCGCGCCGTCGTGGTGGTGGCTGGCGTGGTTCGGCCTGGTGCCGCTGCTGCTGTTGGTGCGGGCCGCGCCTTCCGGATGGGAGGCGTGCGTGCTGGCCTGGTTCGGCGTCTCAGGATTCGTACTGGCCACCCAGTACTGGCTGGTGGCGTTCGCCGGGCCGTTGCTCGCGGTGATGGCCGCCGGCTTCGGATTGCTCTGGCTGCCGTGGGGGTGGTTGGCGCACCGGTTGCTCTCCGGGCCGGTCGACCCGGGGCGGACGGTCGCCGCCATGGTGGTGTTGCCCAGCGCGTGGGTCGCGGCCGAGGCCGTGCGGTCCTGGCCACCGTTCGGTGGGTCATGGGCGTCACTGGGCGCGTCGCAATCCGCTCAGCCCGGCACGCTGGCGTCGGCGTCACTTGGCGGGGTATGGCTGACGAGTTTCCTTGTCGTGGCGGCCAATACGGCTCTGGTCGGTGCGTTGGTGCACCGCGGCGTTTCGGGCCGGCTGGTCGCGCTTGGGTGTGCGGCGGCCTGTGCGGCTATCGGCCCGGCCTGGTACCTGCTGGGCCTGTCGCCCGCCGGCGGCGCCACGGTGCGGGTGGCGCTGGTCCAGCCCGGCGACATCGCCGACTCCGGTGCGCGCCAGGCCGCGAGCGAGGAGCTCACCGCGTCGGTCGCGGGTCAGCGGCCGGACCTGGTGGTCTGGGGGGAGAGCAGCGTGGGCTCCGATCTTGCCGGTCACCCGGAGGTCTTGGCGCGGCTCGCCGAGCTGTCGCGGCGGGTGGGGGCGGACCTTTTGGTCAACGTCGACGCGCCCGCGCCCGGCGGCGGGATCTACAAGTCGGCGGTGCTGATCGGGCCGGGCGGATCGTTGGGCACGTACCGGAAGACCCGGCTGGTGCCGTTCGGCGAATACGTCCCGCTGCGACCGGTTTTCGGCTGGATCACCCGCCACAGCAGGGCCGCGGCCGAGGATCGGCAACGCGGGACCGGGCCCGTCGTGTTGCACGCGGGCGCCCTGGGGATCGGCCCGTTGGTCAGCTACGAGACCCTGTTCTCCGACCTGGCCCGCCGGGAGGCGCAACTCGGTGCGGAGCTGCTGGTGTATCAGAGCTCCACGTCGTCATACCAGGGGACTTGGGCGCAGCCGCAGCTGGCCGCCCAGGTGGCGGTGCGCGCCGTCGAGGCGGGCCGCCCGGCCGTACACGCCGGATTGTCCGGCGACAGCTCGGCCTTCGACGCGCGCGGCCACCGGCTGGCGTGGTGCCCGTCGGGCTTTCGGGGGGTGACCGTGGTGAGCGTGCCGCTGGGATCGCGCGTCACGCCCTACCAGCGGCTGGGGGACTGGGTGCCGATGCTGGCCTTCGTCGTCGTCGGCTGTGCGCTGGTGCGCTGGCAGCGCCCCGCCCGCGGTGCCACACTGCTCGGATGAACAACAGGCGGCTCGCCAAGATGTCGCTGGCCGGCGCAGTCGCGCTGATGGTCGTGTCGGTCGGCGGCTTCATCGTCGCCCTGGTGCTCAACGCGTTCTTTCTGGACAAGTACAACGCCTACGGGGAGGTGCCCGTCCCCGGCTCGGGCACCCTCTACCTGCCCGCCGGTGACGTCACCGTCAGCCTGCACACCGTCGTCATCAGCAGCCCCGACCGCGGACTGCCGGTGCCTCCGCTGGGGGTCACCCTCGCGCCGCCCGACGGCGTGCCGCAGCCCGTGGTGACCGAAAGCATCGGCAGCACAACGACGGTCAACAACGATGCGCACGTGCGGGTGTGGGTCGCTCGGATCGCGGCCAGTGGCACCTACAACATCACCACCGACGGTCAGGTGAACGGCTATATCGAACCGCGATTGGCCTTCGGGCACAAGACTTCCGCCGGCTTCGCGGTGTGGTTGTTCGTGGGGCTGTTCGTAGTGGGGCTGGCCGGTTCGGCGCTGTCGGGTTGGTGGCTGGCGCGCACCCGCCGCAAGGCGGTGGTGGCGGCCAATCTGCCGCGGCCGTGACGGGCGCGGGTCTCGAACCAATCGACGACTCTCGTTTTTGATATCACCCGCGATATCAAAAACGGCGACCGCATGGTGGTCCGGGACTGGTGCTGGTGTGGCGGTTGTGGCCGCACGGTCCGGACGCGGGCTCAGTGGCCGCGGGCCACCCACTCCTCGTAGTGGACGATCTCGTCGCCGATGGTGGTGCTGTCGCCGTGGCCGGTGTGCACCACCGTCTCGCCGGGCAGCTTGCCCAGCCGCTCGGAGATGGACTGCAGGATCGTCGGAAAGTCCGAATACGAACGGCCGGTCGCGCCCGGGCCGCCGGCGAACAGCGTGTCGCCGCTGAACACGACGCCCAGGTCATGCGAATACCAACACACAGAACCCGGGGAGTGGCCCGGGGTGCGCAGCGCCCGTAGCTCGGTCCCTCCTACGCTCAGCGTTTCGCCATCCGCCAGCGAACGAAAGTCGTTGTCGAGGTGGGTCATTCGCCACAGCACTTCGTCGGCGGGATGCAGGAGAACCGGCGCGTCGAGGGTCTTGCCGAGTTCCGGCGCGACCGTCACGTGGTCGTTGTGGCCGTGGGTGCAGACGATCGCGACCACGTGCCTGCCGTCCACGGCCTCGACGATCGGTGCCGCGTCGTGGGCGGCGTCGAAGACCACCACATTCGAGTTGTCGCCGATCAGCCAGATGTTGTTGTCGACTTCCCAACTGCCGCCGTCGAGTTCGAAGGTGCCGTGGGTGACCACCTTCTGAATCTGGACCATCAGAGCATCACCACCGAACGCAACACCTTGCCGCCGTGCATCTTATGAAAAGCCTCCTCGACGTCGTCTAGCCCGATTCGCTCGGAGACAAACTTCTCCAGGGGCAGCCGGCCCTGCAGGTAGAGGTCGATCAGGGTGGGGAAGTCGCGTTCGGGCAGGCAATCGCCGTACCACGACGACTTCAGCGACCCGCCGTGCGAGAAGAAGTCGATCAGCGGCATGTCGAGCTTCATGTCGGGCGTCGGAACACCCACCAGCACAACGGTTCCCGCGAGGTCGCGGGCGTAGAAGGCCTGCTTCCAGGTTTCGGGCCGGCCGACGGCGTCGATCGCGACGTTGACACCGAACCCGTCGGTGAGGTCCTGGATCGCCTCCACGACGTCGGCCTGGCGGGCGTTGATGGTGTGGGTGGCGCCGAACTTGCGGGCCCAGTCCAGCTTGGTGTCGTCGGTGTCGACGGCGATGATGCGCCGGGCGCCGACCAGCGCGGCACCGGCGATCGCGGCATCGCCGACGCCGCCGCAGCCGATCACCGCGACCGTATCGTCGCGGGTGACGCCGCCGGTGTTGATCGCCGCGCCGATGCCGGCCATCACCCCGCAGCCGAGCAGGCCCGCGACGGCGGGGTCGGCGGCGGGATCGACCTTGGTGCACTGGCCGGCGTGCACCAGCGTCTTGTCGGCGAATGCCCCGATGCCCAGTGCGGGCGTCAGTTCCGTGCCGTCGGTCAGCGTCATCTTCTGCGCGGCGTTGAAGGTGTCGAAGCACAGGTGCGGGCGGCCGCGCTTGCAGGCGCGGCACTGACCGCAGACCGCGCGCCAGTTCAGGATGACGAAGTCACCGGGCTCGACCGCGGTCACGCCGGGACCGACCGCCTCGACCCGGCCGGCGGCCTCGTGGCCGAGCAGGAAGGGGTACTCGTCGTTGATGCCGCCCTCGCGGTAAGTCAGGTCGGTGTGGCACACCCCGCAGGCGATGATGTCGACCAGGGCCTCGCCCGGTCCGGGGTCCGGGACGACGATGTCCACCAGCTCGACGGGCTCGCCCTTTTTTCGTGAAATCACGCCGCGCACTGTCTGACTCATGGCCACCAACCTACGGTGTACCGTCGCTGAGCATGACGGCAGCCGAGACAGGTGAGGAATTCGCCGGACGAATCGCCGCGGCCATCGACGGCGCCAGCCTGACGCTGTTGCTGAGCATCGGGCACCAGACCGGGCTGCTCGACACGATGGCGGGTCTGGCCGCCGCAACCAGCGCGCAGATCGCCGAAGCGGCCGGCCTCAACGAGCGCTACGTGCGCGAGTGGCTGGCCGGCATGACGACCGGGCGCGTCGTCGACTACGACCCCGACTCCGCCACCTATTCGCTGCCCGCGCACCGCGCCGGCGTGCTGACGCGGGAGGCCGGGCCGGACAACCTGGCCCTGGTGGCCCTGTTCGTCCCGCAGCTCGCCGAAGTCGAACAGAAGATCATCGGTTGCTTCCGCGAGGGCGGCGGCCTGCACTACAGCGAGTTCCCCCGGTTCCACGCGCTGATGGCCGAGCAGAGCGGCGTGGTCTACGACAACGCCTTGGTCGATGTGGTGCTGCCGCTGGTCGACGGCCTCGTCGAGCGCCTGCGCTCGGGCGCCGACGTGGCGGACTTCGGCTGCGGCAGCGGGCACGCGGTCAACGTGATGGCGCGGGCGTTCCCGGCCAGCCGCTTCACCGGCATCGACTTCTCCGACGAGGCGATCGCCGTCGGCGCCCGCGAGGCGGCCGACCTCGGCCTGACGAACGCGACCTTCGAGAGCCACAACCTGGCCGAGCTGGACAAGCGGGACGCCTACGACGTCATCACGGTGTTCGACGCCATCCACGACCAGGCCCACCCGGCGCGGGTGCTGGGGAACATCCACCGCGCCCTGCGGCCCGGCGGCGTGCTGCTGATGGCCGACATCAAGGCGTCGAGCCGGCTCGAGGACAACGTCGGCATCCCGATGAGCACCTACCTATACACCACGTCGCTGATGCACTGCATGACGGTGTCGCTGGCGCTGGACGGCGCGGGGCTGGGCACCGCCTGGGGGACACAGCTGGCCACCGCGATGCTCGGCGAGGCCGGGTTCGACGACGTCCGGGTGGCCGAGATCGAGTCGGACCCGATCAACAACTACTACATCGCTCGGAAATGATGGCGGCCCTCGACGCGCTGGCTGATTGGCCGGTCGAGGCCGCCGCCGCGGCGGTGATCGGACCCGATGGGGTGCTGGCCGGCCACGGGGACACCGAGCGGGTGTTCGAGCTGGCCTCGGTGACCAAGCCGCTGGTGGCCCGCGCAGTGCACGTGGCCGTCGAAGAGGGTGTCGTCGACCTGGACACCACCGCCGGCCCGCCGGGCGCCACGATCCGCCACCTGCTGGCGCACGCGTCAGGCCTGGCCCTGCACAACGATCACGTGCTCGCCGCCCCGGGAGCGCGGCGCATCTACTCCAACCACGGCTTCACCGTGCTGGCCCAGGTCGTCGAGCGTGAATCTGGCATCGAGTTCGGCCGCTACCTGGCCGAAGCGGTCTGCGAACCGCTGGGCATGGCCGCCACCCGGCTGGACGGCGGCGCGCCGGCCGCGGGATTCGGGGCCAGGTCGACGGTGGCGGACCTGGCGGCTTTCGCCGTCGACCTGCTGCGCCCGTCCACCGTGTCGGCCGAACTGCACGCCGAGGCGACCACGGTGCAATTTCCCGGTCTGGACGGTGTGTTGCCCGGCTACGGCGTGCAGCGGCCCAACGACTGGGGGCTGGGTTTCGAGATCAGGGACGCCAAATCGCCGCACTGGACCGGCGCCCGCAACTCGCCGCGAACGTACGGCCATTTCGGCCAGTCGGGCGGTTTCATCTGGGCAGATCCCGAACGTGACCTGGCGCTGGTGGCCCTTACCAACCGCGATTTCGGGGAGTGGGCGCTGCGGCCCTGGCCGGCGATTTCCGATGCCGTGATAGCCGAATTCGGCTGATGGAAAATGCACACTAGCGCAACACGGGTATCACAAGGCACAATAGACACGCACGACACACAAAATAGTTAGCAGATCCTGCTTGTAGGTCCGCCAGGTCGTTGGGGAAGACGTCCCTCGCGGAACCGAAGGAGCAGGATATGCGTGCGTCGAATCAATTCGCCGACGTCACCACGGGCGTGGTGTACGTGCACGCCTCGCCGGCAGCGGTATGCCCGCATGTCGAGTGGGCGTTGTCGTCGACCCTTGGGGCGAAGGCGAACCTCACGTGGACGCCGCAGCCGGCCATGCCCGGACAGCTGCGCGCGGTCACCAACTGGGTCGGACCGGTCGGCACCGGCGCCAGGCTGGCCAATGCCCTGCGCTCCTGGTCCGTGCTGCGGTTCGAGGTCACCGAGGACCCCAGCCCCGGAGTGGACGGCCAGCGGTTCAGCCACACCCCGCAGCTCGGCCTGTGGAGCGGGGCGATGAGCGCCAACGGCGACGTCATGGTCGGGGAGATGCGGCTGCGGGCGCTGATGGCGCAGGGCGCCGACACCCTGGCCGCCGAGCTGGACACGGTCCTGGGAACGGCTTGGGACGACGCCCTCGAGGCGTACCGCGACGGCGGCGAGGTCGGCGAGGTGACCTGGCTCAGCCGGGGAGTCGGCTAGCTCTCCGGAGACCATTGAGCGACCGCCGAATTTGATATCGCGGGCGATATCAAATTCCGCGAGCTGCTATTGGTCGTCGGCTCGGCGCAAAACCCGTAGCGCGCCCGGAACCGCGCTGATCTCCGCGGGCAGCGGGCAGGCGAAGTCGCCGTCGGCGTAGACGTTGATGCCCGGGCACTCGATGTGCACGGACTTGGCCCGCGTCGTGCTCACCTCCGAGAGATTGACGTGGGTGCCTTTCATCACGGTGGGGAACAGGCGGACCAGCTTCGTCCGCGACGCGGAGTGCACCATGGTGATGTCGAGCAGGCCGTCGGTGTGATCGGCGTGGGGACAGATCAGCATGCCCCCGCCATAGCTGCGGGTGTTGCCGAAGGCGGCCAGCGTCATGTCGGCGTCGATCTCTCGCGTCCCGTCCAGCACCATGCGAAACGGCAACAGCCGCAACTGCGATAGCTCGGCGAGCATCGCGAGGTAGTACCGCAACCGCCCGTCCGGCCAGGTCATCCGGTTGGCCCGGTCGGTCACCAGGGAGTCGAATCCGGTGGCCGCCACGGTGCCGAACCACTTGTCGACGCCGCTTTCGCCGCGAATCCGGCCCAGGTCGATGGTTTCCGTGCAGCCGTCGACGATGATGTCCGCGGCTGCTTCCGGATCCTTTGTGGGGAGCCCGAATTCGCGAGCGTGGTCGTTACCCGTTCCCGCCGCCACGATGCCGATAGGGATGTCGGTGCCCGCGAGCACTTGCAGCGCGTTGGAGACGACGCCGTCGCCGCCGGTCACCATCACCGCGTCGGCACCCTTTTCCAGTGCCGCGCTCACCAGGTAGCGCGCGTCTTGCGCGTCGTCGCCGATGATCTCGACGACCTCGACGCCGTGGTGGTGCAGCCGCGCGATCG
The DNA here is from genome assembly GCF_001672665.1 of Mycobacterium sp. E2238. Taxonomy (NCBI): domain Bacteria; kingdom Bacillati; phylum Actinomycetota; class Actinomycetes; order Mycobacteriales; family Mycobacteriaceae; genus Mycobacterium; species Mycobacterium sp. E2238. The sequence continues at coordinate 22,283 of NZ_LZKF01000160.1, forward strand.
CCCGCTCCGCCGCCCGGATCGCGGCGCCGTGCCCCGAGACGGGATTGGTCAGCGCGATCACTTTCGCGATCTCGCGCCGGTTCATGGAATCAGCTTGCCGGGATTGAGGATTCCGGCCGGGTCCAGGGTCGCCTTGACCGCGCGTAAGAGTTGCACCCCCAGCTCGCCAACCTCGTCGGCCATCCAGGGCCGGTGGTCGGCGCCGACCGCGTGGTGGTGGGTGATCGTGCCGCCGGTGGCCATGATCGCGTCGCACGCCGCCCTTTTCGCGGCCTTCCATTGTTCGATCGGGTTGCCGCGCTGGCCGGCGACGACGGTGAAGTACAACGACGCGCCGGTGGGGTAGACGTGCGAGATGTGGCACATCACCAGCGCCGGTGTGCCGGTCTCGGCCAGCGCCTCGGTAAGGGCTTGCGTCACGGCGGCTTTGAGCGCGGGAATGTTGGACCAGTCGGTGGCGGTCTCCAGCGTCTCGCAGAGCGCGCCCGCCGAGAGCAGCGAGTCGCGCAGATACGGCGCGCCGTACCGGCCGTGTTCCCACGCCCGCGCCGGCGCTTCGCCCAGCGACGTTGCGCCGTGCGCCGCCAGCAGGGCGCTGGTTTCGGCGTGCCGGCTCTCGACGTGCTCCTCGGTGCCCTCGAACACCGTGATCGCCAGGCAGCCGCCGGTGATCTGACTTTCGCCGATCGACTCGGTGGTGGCCAGGTTGACTCCCGTCTCGGCCTCGTCGGAAAGCCGGATGACGGTGGGGCCGGTGGCAGTCTGGGTGACGGCGCGCAGGGCGGCGGCCCCGGTCTCGAAATCGGGGAACGACCACGCTTCGTGGCGAACGGCTTCCGGGGCGCGGTGCACGCGCAGCCGCACCTGGGTGATGACGCCGAAGGCGCCCTCGGAGCCGATCATCAGCTGGCGCAGGTCGGGGCCGGCGGCGGACTCGGGGGCACGCCCCAGGTCCATGGTGCCCACCGGGGTCACGACGCGCAGGCCGCGCACCATGTCGTTGAACCGGCCGTAGCCCGCCGAGTCCTGCCCGGACGAGCGGGTCGCGGCGAAACCGCCGATGGTCGCGTATTCGAAGCTCTGCGGAAAATGCCCGAGCGAAAAGCCTTGGGCGCCAAGCAAACGCTCCGCGTTCGGACCGGTGACGCCGGCTTCGAAAACGGCCTGGCCGGACACTTCGTCGAGGGAGATCAGCCGATCGAGGCGGCGCAGGTCGAGGGACACCACGGCTGGGAACTCACCGCGAATGGGATCCAAACCGCCGACCACGCTGGTGCCGCCGCCGAACGGAACCACGGCGATGCGGTGGTGGGAGCAGTAGCGCAGGACCGTGGCGACGGCATCCTCGTCGCCCGGCAGCAGGATGGCGTCGGGCGCGTCCTGCACACCCGCGTCCTTGCGGCGCAGCAGGTCGATCGTGGACTTGCCGCCGGCGTGCAGCAGCCGATCCCGGTCGTCGGTGCGACAATATGCGGCGCCGACGAGCTCGGCCAGCGCGTCGCGATGCGCCTGCGCCAACGCCGACGGGCGCACGCGCACCTGATCGAGTTCGAGTTCGGCCGCGGTGGAATCCTCCACGCCCACAGCCTGTTTCAGCAGCGCCCTGATCCCCTCGGAGAGCGGCTTGGCTGCGGCGGGATCTCCCCACGCGTTCCATTTCATCGGGGGCAGGAGGCCCTCGGGTTGCGTCATGCGTTACAGTATTACACATGCTGTCAATCAGTAACGCTCAAGCGCCGGTGGACACGGGAGAGCGCATCCTCGCGGCAGCGGCCAGCTGTGTGGTCGATTACGGGGTAGACCGGGTGACCCTCGCCGAGATCGCCCGGCGGGCGGGCGTCAGCAGGCCGACCGTGTACCGGCGCTGGCCGGACACCCAATCGATCGTGGCGGCGCTGCTGACCCGGCACGTCACGGAGGTGATGCGGGACGCGCCCCTGCTCGGTGACGACCGGGAATCGCTTGTGCGACAGATCGTTACGGTGGCCAATCTGTTGCGCCAGGACCGGCTCGTGATGTCCGTGCTGCATTCCGAGCTCGCGCCGATCTACATCACCGAGCGCCTCGGGACCAGTCAGCACATGCTGATCGACGCCCTCGCCGCCCGGCTGCGAGTCGCCCAGCGCAACGGCAGCGTGCGCGCCGGTGACCCGGTCCAAATGGCGACCATGGTGTTGCTGATCGCCCAGTCGACCATTCAGTCGGCGCAGATCGTCGAACCGCTCCTGGACGCCGAAACGCTGGCCGGCGAACTCGCCTACTCGCTGAACGGGTACCTGTCGTGATACCCGACCCCACCGCGCTCAACGCCGCCCGCCGCACGGCCGACCTGACGGCACTGGCCGACGGCGAACCGCTGGACGTCATCGTGATCGGTGGCGGCATCACGGGAGCCGGCATCGCTTTGGATGCCGCGTCGCGCGGATTGCGGGTCGCGCTGGTGGAAAAGCACGACCTGGCCTTCGGCACCAGCCGCTGGAGTTCCAAGCTGGTGCACGGCGGCCTGCGGTACCTGGCGACCGGCAACGTGGGGATCGCCCGGCGCAGCGCCATCGAACGCGGAATCCTGATGAGCCGCAACGCCCCTCACCTCGTTCACGCCATGCCGCAACTGGTCCCGTTGCTGCCGTCCATGAGCCGGGGCAAGCGCGCGCTGGTGCGTGCGGGGTTCGTGGCCGGCGACGCGCTGCGGATGCTGGCGGGCACGTCGTCGTCGACACTGCCCCGGTCGCGCCGAATCGGGCCCGACCGCGTCGTGCAGATGGCGCCCACCGTTCGGCGTGACGGCCTGGACGGCGGCCTGCTGGCCTACGACGGTCAGTTGATCGACGACGCGCGGCTGGTCACCGCGGTCGCGCGCACCGCGGCGCAGCACGGCGCCCGGATCCTGACCTATGTGGCGGCCTCGAACGCCACCGGCACCTCGGTGCGGCTGACCGACCAGCGCACCGGGCAGTCGTTCGATGTCTCGGCCCGGGCGGTCATCAACGCGGCCGGGGTGTGGGCGGCCGAGATCGACGGCCTGTTGCGGCTGCGACCCAGCCGCGGCACCCATCTGGTGTTCGATGCCGAGGCTTTCGGCAATCCCACCGCGGCGCTGACGGTTCCGATACCCGGCGAGCTGAACCGGTTCGTGTTCGCCATGCCCGAACAGCTCGGCCGGGTTTACCTGGGACTGACCGACGAAGATGCTCCCGGACCGATCCCCGACGTGCCCACCCCGTCGGTGGACGAGGTCGCGTTCCTGCTGGAAACGGTCAACACCGCATTGGGGGTCGCGCTCGGCCCCGCCGACGTCATCGGGGCGTACGCGGGCCTGCGGCCGCTGATCGACACCGGGGAGGGCCGCACCGCCGACGTCTCGCGCGAGCACGCCGTCGTCGAGTCGGCGTCGGGGATCATCAGCGTGATCGGCGGCAAGCTGACCGAATACCGTTACATGGCACAGGACGTGCTGGACCGGGCGATCGGCCTGCGGCATCTGCGCGCCGCGAAGTGCCGGACCCACGACCTGCCGCTGATCGGCGCGCCCGGCAACCCGGGGTCGGCCGGCTCGGGCTCGGTTGCCGGGTTGCCGGCGTCGCTGGTGCGGCGCTACGGCGCGGAGGCGGCAAAGGTCGTCGCCGCCGCCGGCTGCAAGCGCCCGGCCGAGCCGGTCGCCGAGGGCATCGACGTCACCCGGGCGGAATTCGAGTACGCCATCACCCATGAGGGCGCGCTGGACGTCTCGGACATCCTGGATCGGCGGACGCGCATCGGATTGGTCGCGTCCGATCGCGAGCGCGTAGTGGCGGTGGCGGAGGAGTTCGTCGCGCGTTTCGGTTAAGGCGTCGCGTCGGCAGTTCAGATTGTGACTGTCAATCCTGAATGACAGAGACTATCATTTTGTGGATGACGACCCTCCGCGTTCCCGTGCTCATCGTTGGTGCCGGCGCCGCCGGCCTGGCCACCTCGGCGCTGCTGGCCAAACACGGAGTGCGCTCCCTACTGGTGGAGAAGCGGCGAGAGATCTTCATCTATCCCAAGGCCCGCAATCTGAGCTTCCGCACCCTGGAAATTCTGCGCGGACTGGGACTCGGCGACGAAGTACATGCGGTCGCCGACCACGTTTCGACCATGATGGTCAGGCCCACGCTCAACAGCGCCGAGGAACGACTGGCCATCGACGTCAACTCGATCTTCGCGGGACTTGACGCGCTCAGCCCTGAGCCCGCCGCGCAGTACTGCCCGCAGAGCAGGCTGGAGCCGATCCTGCTTGCCGACACCCGCCGACGGGATAGCGAGGTGCGGTACGGGACGGAAGTCGTGTCGCTCGAGCAGGACGGGGCGGGCGTCACCGCGGTGGTCCGCGACCGCGACACCGGGGAGTCCGAGACTGTCCACGCCGACTACCTCGTCGCTGCCGACGGCGTACACAGCCCGGTCCGGAACTGGCTGGGCATCAACACGTCCGGTCATGGCGCATTACCGATCTTCGTCGTGTTCATTTACTTCCGCGCGCCCTGGACGAAGTTCGTCTCGCAGTTGGCCGACGGGGATGCCGTGCAGGTCAAGAACTCTGATGTTGATGGCATCTTTCTGTTGGTCGACGGCGAGCTGGGGATGTTCATCACCACGTACTTCCCCGCCACCGGGGAGACCTCGGAGCAGTTCACCCCGCAACGCTGCCGCGATGTGCTCACCAAAGCGATCGGCGAGCGGATCGATATCGACGTCATCGAGGTCGCGGCCTGGCAGCCCTACGAGCAGGTGGCCGACCAATTCCAATGTGGTCGAACCTTTCTCGTCGGCGATTCGGCGCACACCATGCCGCCGTTCAAGGCGGGGGGAGCCAACACCGCCATCCAGAGTGCGCACAACCTGGCCTGGAAACTGGCCGCCGTGGTGGACGGGACCGCCGATCCGGCACTGCTGGACACCTACCAGGCCGAGCGGCACCCGGTGGGGCGGTTCGCCGCCCGGCAGTCGCTGACCGGCCCGACGGTGGCCGTGCTGTCCCCGGGCGGGGAGGTCCCGCAACTGCCGGCTGACGAGGAGTGCTCGATGTTCGAACTTCTCATCGGTTACCGATACCGCTCGGCCGCGGTGGTGAGCCTCGACGGGCCTGCGGCGGATTCGGACGCCGTGCAGCTCGTGGGGGAGTTACGCGCTCAGCCCGGCACCCGGGTTCCGCACGTGTGGGTGCGCGACGGCGTGTCGACGCTCGACCTGCTGGGGCCCGGCTTCACAGTGCTGACAGGCGACGAACGCTGGTGTGCCGCCGCAGCTTCAGTGTCGGTAGCCGCCCATCGCATCGATAGCGACGAGTGGGCGGCGGTCACCGGACTCACTCCCGAAGGCGCGCTGTTGATCCGCCCTGACGATTTCGTCGGCTGGCGTGCCGATGCGCTGCCCGCGGACCCGGAAGGCGAACTGCGCCAGGCGCTTACGAAGATCCTCTGCAGATCATGACCGTCCTGACGGATTCGATAGCGCGGGTGATATCAAATCCGTGGGTCGCCCAATGCTGGGAGAGCGGTGCGGCGGGGCCGCTGGGACTTACAGCGGAATGTTCTTGTGGCGCCCGCGGCGCGCCGGCGCCTGGGCCAGCGCCTCGGTGAGCTTGCTGCGGGTGTGCGAGGGGTCGATCTTCTCGTCGACCACACCGATCTCGATGGCGCTGTCCACGCCGCCGGCGATCTTCTCGTGCTCGGCGGCCAGCTGGTCGTGCAGCGCTTCGCGCTCGTGATCGGCCGCGGCGGCCAGCTTCTTCTTGTGCAGGATGCCGACGGCGGCCTTGGCGCCCATCACGGCCACCTCGGCGTCCGGCCAGGCGTACACCTTCGTCGCGTTGAGCGAGCGGGAGTTCATCGCGATGTAGGCCCCGCCGTAGGTCTTTCGGGTGACCAGCGTGACGCGCGGAACCGTGCACTCGCCGAACGCGTGCAGCAGCTTGGCGCCGCGGCGCACCACGCCGCCCCACTCCTGGTCGACGCCCGGCAGGTAACCGGGAACATCGACGACCACGATCAGCGGGATGCCGAACGCGTCGCACAGGCGCACGAATCGTGCTGCCTTCTCGGCGCTTTCGGAGTTCAGGCAGCCACCCAGCCGCAACGGGTTGTTGGCCAGGACGCCCACCGTGCGGCCGGACAGCCGGCCCAGCCCGATCACCATCGACGGCGCCCAGTTGGCCTGGAACTCGTCGAACGGCGTCTCGTCATCCAGGATCGCGGTCACGATCGGACGCACGTCGTAGGCCCGCCGAGCCGATTCGGGCAGCAGCGCGTGGATATCGGTGTCACCGGCCTCGGCCCTGCTGCGGTCGAAATGGCCCTGCTGGCAGAACAATCCGACCAGGCGGCGGCCACGCTCGTAGGCGTCGAGCTCGTCGTCGGCGACGATGTGGCACACGCCGGACTTCTTGTGGTGGGTCTCCGGGCCGCCGAGGGACGCCATGTCGACGTCCTCACCGGTGACGCTGCGCACCACGTCGGGCCCGGTGACGAACACCCGGCTTTCCGGCGCCATCACGATGACGTCGGTCAGCGCGGGGCCGTAGGCCGCACCCCCGGCGGCGAAACCGACGACCACCGAGATCTGCGGGACATATCCGGACGCGCGAATCATCGCCTCGAACACCGTCCCGACCGCGTGCAACGCCTTGACGCCCTCGGCCAGGCGCGCCCCGCCGGAGTGCCAGATGCCCACGATGGGGCTCTGCTCCTCGATGGCGGTGTCATAGGCGTTGACGATGTGGGCACAGCCCTCGACGCCCATGGCACCGCCCATCACGGTCCCGTCGGTGCAGAACGCGATGGTCCGCACGCCGTTGACGGTGCCCGACGCCGCAAGCACACCCGAGCGGTCACGCTCGTGCAGCAGCTCGACGCTGCCCTCGTCGAAGAAGTTGCTCAGACGCAGCAACGGGTCCCTGGGGTCGAGCGACTCGCCGACCGACGCGGGGGCCATGATTGTCATCGCAGGTCTCCTTGTTTCCGGTGTGCTCTCTGGTGAGGAAGCGCTGATCAGTACCGCCCGAAGGCGATGGCGACGTTGTGCCCGCCGAATCCGAACGAGTTGTTGATGGCGTACTGGTAGTTGCCCGGCCGCGGCTTACCCGCCACCACGTCCAAATCGATTTCGGGATCCTGGTTTTCGAGGTTCAGCGTCGGCGGAACGACCTGGTCCCGCAGGGCGAGCACCGTCAGGATCGACTCGACCGCACCCACCGCGCCGACGGAGTGACCCAGAGCCGCCTTGGGTGCGTACACCGCCGGCTTGTGGCTCCCCAACGCGTTGCCGATCGCCTTGCTCTCCGCGACGTCACCCACCGAAGTGCCGGTGGCGTGCGCGTTCACGTGGTCGATGTCGCCAGGAGTCAGGCCGGCCAGCTGAATCGCCCGGCTCATCGCATGCCCGGCCCGGAGCCCGTTGGGATCCGGCGCCACCATGTGGTAACCGTCCGAAGTGATGCTGGCACCCATGATCCGGGCCAGGATGTTGGCCCCACGAGCCTTGGCGTGCTCCTCGGTCTCGATCACCATGAGCGCCCCCGCCTCGCCGAACACGAAGCCGGTGCGATCCCGGTCGAACGGGCGGCACGCGCCCGCCGGGTCGTCGTTCTTCGTCGACATCACGATGCGCATCTGGGCGAAGGCCGCGATCGGCACCGCTTCGATCTTGGTCTCGACCCCACCGCAGATGGCGATGTCGGCCTCACCGAAAACGATGTTGCGCCAGGCCTGGGCGACACCCTCGGAACCGGACGCGCACGCCGACACCGGCGTGATCACGCCGGCCTTGGCGTGCCGTTCCAGGCCCACCGCCGCGGCGGCGCCGTTGGGCATGTACTTCTGCACACCCAGCGGAGAGACGGCCTTCATGCCACGGGCGCGCATGTCGTCGTAGCTGAAGACCATCTCCTCCGACGAGCCCAGGCCGGTGCCGATCGACACCAGCAAGCGGTCGGAGTCGACCTCCGGCGAGCCGGCGTTCTCCCAGACCCGTCGGCTCAAGATGGTGGACATCCGTTGCAGATAACCCGTCCGGCGCAGCTCGACGCGGGTCATCTGACTGTCGAATTCCTCTAACAGGTGCCCGCCGATCTTCACCGGCAGGTCGAACTCCTCGACGAACGGGTCCTCGAGCCTGCGGATACCACTTTGGCCGTCCAGCAACAGCTTCCAGGTGTTTTCGGCGTCAGTGGCCAGCGCGGTCGTCATGGCGACGCCAGTGACGACCACGTTCGGGAGTGTCTTCCCGGTAACCAGCTCTGTCATGGGTCTTGCGAACGTTCCTTCCGTACTTGTCCGGTTCCTCCTCGAGCCGCTTGCGGCCCGCGTCGTCGCCGGACGTCGTGCTCAGTACCGCCCGAAGGCGAGCGCCACGTTGTGACCACCGAAGCCGAACGAGTTGTTGATCGCGTAACGGAAATCGCCGTAGCGAGGTTCGCCCGCGACAACATCAAGGTCGATCTCAGGGTCTGGCGTTTCGTAATTCAGTGTTGGCGGTATCACGCCGTCCCGAAGGCTCAATACCGTGAGAACAGATTCCAGCGCGCCGACCGCGCCGATGGAGTGGCCCAGCGCCGACTTCGGCGCGTACACCGCTGCTTGCTCGCAGCCGGCGACCCGGATGGCGTTCGCCTCGGCTGTGTCGCCGATCGGCGTCGCCGTCCCGTGGGCGTTGACGTGGTCAATGTCCTTGGGGGACAAGCCAGCCAACTCGAGTGACCGTTGCATCGCCCGGCCGGCGCGCACGCCGTCCGCCGCCGGCGCGACCATGTGGAACGCGTCCGACGTGATGCCGGCACCCATCAACCGGGCCAGCGGCTTGGCGCCGCGGGCCTTGGCGTGCTCTTCGGTCTCGATGATCATCAAGGCCCCGGCCTCACCGAACACGAAGCCGTCGCGGTCCTTGTCGAACGGCCTCGATGCACGCTCGGGCTCGTCGTTGCGAGTGGACATGGCCCGCATCATGGAGAACGCCGCGATGGGCAGCGCCTCGATGGGACCCTCGACACCGCCGCAGACGGCGAAGTCGGCGTCACCCATTGCGATCTGGCGCCACGCGTGCGCGATCGCCTCCGAGCCGGACGAGCACGCCGACACCGGAGTGATCACCCCGGCCCGGGCGCCCAGCTGCAGGCCCACCACCGCCGCGGCGCCGTTGGGCATGATCATCTGAACGGCCAGCGGCGACACCTTGCGGGGGCCACCCTCGTTCATCAGGTCGTAGCTCTCCACGATCCGCTCGGCGCCACCCAGACCGGTGCCGACCACGACCGAGAACCGGTCGGGGTCGACCTCCGGGCTGCCGGCGGATTCCCAGAGCTGAGTGCTGAGCATCTTGGCCAACCGTTGGACGTAGGACATACGCCGCAGGTCGAGCCTGCTCATGTGCTCGTCGATGGGCTCCTTGAGGTGACCGCCGATCTTGACGGGCAGATCCCACTTGGTGACGAACTCGTCTTCGAGTACGTGGATGCCGCTTTCGCCGGCCAACAGACCCTTCCACGTGCTCTCGATGTCCGGCGCGATCGATGTCGTCGCCGTGACGGCGGTTACCACAACGCTGGGGTAACCGCCATTGGCAGTGGAAGGCTTGCTCACTTGTCCGCTTCCAGCCTCGCCTTGACGTTGGCAACGGCGTCGGGGTTCTCCGACTCCAGCTTGGCGCGCAGCGCTGCGGCGGCTTCGGGGTCTTCTTCCTCGAGCTTCTGGATGTAGGCGACGACGTCACCGACGGTGCGCAGACCGGCGAGGTCCTCGTCCGGGATCTTCACGCCGTACTTGTCCTCGGTCTGCACCGCGATCTCAACCATCGACAGCGAGTCGATGTCCAGGTCGTCGACGAACGACTTCTCCGGGGTGACCTCGGACGGCTCGATACCGGTGACCTCTTCGATGATCTCCGCGATACCGGCAATGATTTCTTCTTGAGTGACGGCCACAGCCTCTTCCCTTCGTAATGTGTTGTGTTGATCGAACAGAATGTTCTTTAGAGCGGTATGTGGTTGTACTGGAAGCGGCTTTTAGAGTTCGGCCAGTGCGTCCAGGTCTGCGGGTGCTTTGACGGCGCGGGTCGTAACCCCCCGAAGTTCGCGTTTGGCGATTCCGGTCAGAGTGCCCGCAGGGGGGAACTCCACCGCCGCCGTGATTTCCCGGTCACGCATGGTGGCCGTGCACAGGTCCCAGCGCACCGGCTGGGTGAGCTGAGCGACCAGCGCGTCCATCGCCGCCGCCGCCGAGGCGACGGGCTGCCCGTCGCGGTTGGACAGCAGCGTGGCGGTGGGCTCGGCGGTCGCGACCGCGGCTGCCGCGGCGGCGTAGCGGTCGAGGGCCGGAGCCATGTACTTGGTGTGGAACGCCCCGGCCACCCCGAGGGCGCGGACCCGGGCCTTGGCCGGCGGGTCCTCGGCCAGCTTCTCCAGCGCCGTCAGCGGGCCGGCGGCGACGATCTGGCCGGCGGCGTTGCGGTTGGCGGGGAACAGGTCGAGCTGCTCGAGACGGGCCAGCACCTCGGCCTCGTCGCCGCCGAGCACCGCGGACATGCCGGTCGGCTCGATGGCGCAGGCCTTGGCCATTTCGGCGCCGCGGGTGGCGGCCAGCGCGACGGCGTCATCGGCGGCCATCACACCGGCGATCGCGTAGGCCGCGATCTCGCCGACGGAGTGGCCGGCCACGATGAGTTCCGCGGACGACAGCAGGCCGCGCTTGGTGAGCTCCTGGTGGGCCAGCAGGGTGGCCGCCACGACCAGGGGCTGGGTGACCGCGGTGTCGGTGATCTCCTCGGTCGACGCGGTGGTGCCCAGCCGGACCAGGTCGAGGCCGCTGGCCTTCGACCACAGGTCGAGCTGGTCCGCGGCACCCGGCAGGTCGAGCCACGGCGAGAGCATCCCCTCGGTCTGCGAACCCTGTCCGGGCGCAAGCAATGCGATCACGTGTTTAAGAGAACACTGTGGAAACGGTTTTGGCGGGTGTAACAGATTATGAACCTCGTCTTAGGTTTTTGTGTAGTCCCCACAAAATAGCTCCGTAAGCTACATGTTCGATACCGCGCCGCGATCTGTGGCCTGGGTCACTGCGCCTCGGATTGACCCCCAATAGCGGCCCTGACCGGCAGCGGAACCGGCGGCATCGCGTTGGTGCCGACGCTAGCGGGAGCGGTGGGGTAGTTGAGCTGGCCAACCGTCGCCGCCACTCGCAGCACATACGCGTCGCGGGGCTGCGTGGGATCGCGCCCCGTGAAGTCGGTGACCCGCTTGAGCCGGTAGCGGACGGTGTTTGGATGAACGAACAACTTTCTGGCACAAGCTTCAATCGCGCCGCCACAATCTAAGTAAGCGTCAAGGGTCTCGATGAGCGTGGGGCCCGCCGCGGCCAACGGCCCCATGACGTCGGTGTGCAACGCCACGATCGCCGAGGCGTCCCCCATCAGGGCGCGTTCGGGCAGGAGTTCGCGCGCCGGCACGGGGCGGGGCGCCCCCCGCCAGCCGCCGACGGCGTTCATCCCGGAGATCGCCTCGCTGGCGCTGTGGTAGGCCGCGGTCAGCATGGGCGCCGTCGGCCCGATGACCACCGGGCCGTCGGAGAACGCCTCCAGCAAGTCGCCGAGGAATTTGTCGGTGGGCGACAGTTGGCCCGATACGACAGCGACCAGCCAGGTGCCGTGCACATCGGTGAGGGCGGCGCGGCCGTGCCGGGCGGCGATGTCGCGGACGTGCTGGCTGGCCCGCTGGTCGTCGCCCGGTCCAGTGGATCCGCCGGGGCCCGGCGCGGGGACTCCGACCACGACCGTCGCGGGGGCGGTGGTGTCCCAGTTGAGCGCCGCGGCCCGGGACAACAGCTCGGGGCCGGTGTCACCGCGGACCACCGCGTCGACGACGCTGGCCTCCATCCGGCTGTCCCAGGTGCCGCGCGCCTCGGCTGCGTTCGCGTAGGCCGAGGCCGAGGTGAAGGCCAGGTCGCGGCTGTACTTCAGGACGCCCACGGTCAGGGCGGTCAGCTGCTCTTCGGAGCGGGCCACCAGCGGCAGCACCTCTTCGAAGAACTCCATGGTGACGCGGACCATGTCCACGCTGTGCCGCAAGGCGATCCGTCGGGCGAGGTCCTGGGGCACCAGCTCGAAGGCCTGCGCGGTGTAGCTGACGTTGCTGTGGGGGTCCTGCATCCATTCGACGAAGTTGTTGATCGCCGTTTGCACCACCAGGGCGACGCTGGCCCGCTGGGAGGCCTCCAGGTCGGCAAAGAACGGCAACCGGTCCTGCATTACCGAGACCGCCTCGGTGGCCAGCCGGCCGGAGTACTGCTTCAACCGGCGCAGGACCGAATCCGGCACGGTGTCCAGAAGTTCGAGCGGCGACCGGGGCTGCTTGGCGAACGGGCCGGCGAACGGGTTGTCATTCACCCCTAAAACCTACGCCACTTTTTGGAAGTTACCGCCAAAGCGTCGGGCGAGGTGCGCTGTGCGCCGCGGTCGAGTGTGCGGCCAGCCGCACGCTCGACGCCGAATGTGCGGCTGGCCGCATGCTCACGTCCCGCCGCCCGGCTGGCCGGGCGCTCGCGGACCAGCGAACCCCCGCTACGTGGCCGTCCCCGCCTCGGCGCTCTGCCCGCGGGCGGCCTGGACGTCGTCGATCTTGTACTGGCGGGCGGCCGCGACCGGAACCGAGGGGTCGATCTCCCCGTCGCGCGCCAACGCTTCCAGCACCGCGACCACCTGCGACTCGGCGTCGGTGTTGAAATACCGGCGCGCGGCGGGCCGGGTGTCCGAGAAACCGAACCCGTCGGTGCCCAGCGTGACGAAGGTGCCGGGCACCCATGGCCGGATCTGCTCGGGGACGGCGCGCATCCAGTCCGACACGGCGATCACCGGGCCGGCGGCGTTCGACAGGGCCTGGGTGACGTAGGCGGTCCCGGCGGGCCGGTCGGGGTGGCGCAGCTTCGCCCTCTCGACGGCCACGCCGTCGCGGTTGAGTTCGCCCCAGCTGGTCACCGACCAGACGTCGGCGGCGACGTCCCACTCGGCGGCCAGCATCTCGGCCGCCTGCAGCGCCGACGGCATCGCCACCCCGGAGGCCAGGATCTGGGCGGTGTTCGCGCGCTGTTCGGTGGCGGCGCGGTAGCGGTAGATGCCCCGCAGCACGCCCTCCGGATCGAAGTTCTCCGGCTCCGGCGGCTGCACGTACGGCTCGTTGTAGACGGTGATGTAGAAGTACACGTCTTCGGGGTTGTCCCCGAACATCCGCGCCAGCCCGCTCTCCACGATGTAGGCGATCTCGTAGGCGAAGGCCGGGTCGTAGGCGACCACCGCCGGGTTGGTGCTGGCAAGCAGCAGCGAGTGGCCGTCGGCGTGCTGCAGCCCCTCGCCGGTCAGCGTGGTGCGCCCCGCGGTGGCCCCGAGCAGGAAGCCGCGGGTCATCTGGTCGGCCGCGGCCCACAGCCCGTCGCCGGTGCGCTGGAAGCCGAACATCGAATAGAAGATGTAGATCGGGATCATCGGCTCGTTGTGCGTCGCATACGACGTGCCCGCCGCGATGAACGAGCCCACCGAGCCCGCCTCGTTGATGCCCTCGTGCAGGATCTGCCCGACTTCGCTTTCCTTATAAGCCAGCATCAGCTCGGCGTCGACGGCGGTGTACAGCTGGCCGAGGCGGTTGTAGATCTTCAGCGACGGGAACCACGAGTCCATGCCGAATGTGCGCGCCTCGTCGGGAATGATCGGCACGATTCGCGGGCCAACCTCCTTGTCCCGCAACACTTCCTTGAAGGTGCGCACGGTCGCCATGGTGGTCGCGACCTCCTGGGTGCCCGAGCCCTTCTTCAGCGCGGAGTAGATCTCGCGCCCGGGCAGCTTGAGCGCCTTGGCCTTGGTGCGGCGCTCGGGCAGAAAGCCGCCGAGGGTGCGGCGACGGTCGAGCATGTAGCGGATCTCCGGCGCGTCCGGGCCGGGGTGGTAGTAGGGCGGCAGGTAGGGGTCCTCGTCCAGCTGCGCGTCGCTGATCGGGATCCGCATGGAGTCGCGGAACCACTTAAGGTCTTCCAGCGCAAGCTTTTTCATCTGGTGCGTGGCGTTGCGGCCCTGGAAGTGCGCCCCCAGCGAGTAGCCCTTGATGGTCTTGGCCAGGATCACCGTCGGCTGACCCTTGTGGTCGACGGCGGCGCGGTAGGCGGCGTACACCTTGCGGTAGTCGTGGCCGCCGCGCTTGAGATTCCAGATCTCGGAATCGGTCATGTTCTCGACGAGCGCCTTGGTGCGCGGGTCGCGGCCGAAGAAGTGGTCGCGCACGTAGGCGCCGTCGTTGGCCTTATATGTCTGGTAGTCGCCGTCCGGGGTGGTGTTCATCAGGTTCACCAGCGCGCCGTCGCGGTCGGCGTGCAGCAGGGCGTCCCACTCGCGGCCCCAGACCACCTTGATGACGTTCCATCCCGCCCCGCGGAAGAACGACTCCAGTTCCTGGATGATCTTGCCGTTCCCGCGCACCGGCCCGTCGAGGCGCTGCAGGTTGCAGTTGATGACGAACGTCAGGTTGTCCAGGCCCTCGAGCGCCCCGACGTGCGCCAGCCCGCGGCTCTCCGGCTCGTCCATCTCACCGTCGCCCAGGAAGCACCACACGTGCTGGTCGGAGGTGTCCTTGATGCCCCGGTCGTGCAGATAGTGGTTGAACCGCGCCTGGTAGATGGCGTTGAGCGGGCCCAGGCCCATGGACACGGTGGGGAACTCCCAGAAGTCGGGCATCAGGCGCGGGTGCGGGTAGGACGGCAGGCCACCGCCGGCATGGCTGTGTTCCTGGCGGAAGCCGTCGAGCCGATCCTCGCTGAGCCGCCCTTCGAGGAACGCGCGCGCATAAATCCCGGGGGACGCGTGGCCCTGGATGAAAATCTGGTCGCCGCCGCCGGGATGCGATTTGCCCCGGAAGAAGTGGTTGAAGCCGACCTCGTACAGCGCGGCCGACGAGGCGTAGGTCGAAATGTGGCCGCCCACGCCGACTCCCGGGCGCTGGGCGCGGTGCACCATGATGGCGGCGTTCCACCGGATCCACGCCCGGAAGCGCCGTTCGACGTCCTCGTCGCCGGGGAACCACGGTTCCAATTCCGTCGGGATGGTGTTGACGTAATCGGTTGACGTGAGTGACGGGATGGCCACGCGCTGCTCGCCGGCCCGTTCCAGCAGTCGCAGCATCAGGTACCGCGCCCGCGCCGGCCCGGAGCGCTCCAGCAGTTCGTCGAACGACTCCAGCCACTCCGAGGTCTCTTCGGGGTCGATGTCGGGCAGGTACGACGCGACGCCTTCGCGAATCACCCGAACGCGGTCGGGTTCGCTTGCGCTGCTAGGGGTTTTGGCCAGATCGTGGCGTGCGAACTCGGTTGTCAACGCACTGCTCCTGTAGTTGGCGGGGCTTGTGCCCTCGGGGTGCTGCGCACCGTCTCCCTCTATCGTGCCGCACCGGCGTTGGGCGGGGCTAGCCGACGTCGGGTAGCTGGCACGGGTTCACCCGGCCGACACGAACTCGTGCGTAGCGGGACGATCGGCAAAGCCAACCGGTAACGTCAGGAGCCGTGCTCATCGGATGGCGTGCCGTACTTGCGGGGAGCTTTCCCAGGCGAGGCGCTCTGGCGCTCGGGTGTATCGCGGCGACGCTGATGGGGATCGTGGGGTGTACCACCGTCACCAACGGCACGGCCGGGCCCGATACGCAGGTGGCCCCGGCTTATCGGCAGTCGGTGTCCGCGTCGGTGTCCGCGTCGTCGGCGACCTCGCGGGTCCGCGAGTCGCAGCGGCAGCAGTCGCTGACCACCCGGGCGGTGCGCACCTCGTGCGACAACCTGGCCACGACGAGCAAGGACGCGATCGACAAGGTGAACATCTTCGTCGGCGCGTTCAACGCGGGCCGCGGCACCGGTCCCACGGAGGGCCCCGCCATCGACGCGCTGAACAACAGCGCCGACACGGTCAGCAACAGCTTCAACGATGCGCTGTCCCAGCAGCTGAAGGACGCGTTCAACTCGTATATCGACGCGGCCCGCGGGGTGGCCAACGCGATCGGCACCCACGCGGCGACGGGGGAATTCAACCGGCGGGTGGACCGGCTCAACGACG
Source organism: Mycobacterium sp. E2238 (assembly GCF_001672665.1). Taxonomy (NCBI): domain Bacteria; kingdom Bacillati; phylum Actinomycetota; class Actinomycetes; order Mycobacteriales; family Mycobacteriaceae; genus Mycobacterium; species Mycobacterium sp. E2238. The sequence continues at coordinate 38,366 of NZ_LZKF01000160.1, forward strand.
CCAAGACGAAGGCACTCAAACTTTGCCTGGCGTCCTTCTGAGGCGCCTCGTGAGGCGCGAGTGTCGACGCGGTTGCGGCTGTGCGACGATAATCCCCATCGCACGGCGCTGGACGGTTTAAGGAGGCTCCACGGTGGTCGCGGCGGATAACGCCTCGAGCTACGCTCGCAAACTGGGCATCCAACGAGACCAAGTTGTCCAGGAATGGGGCTGGGACGAGGACGCCGACGACGAAATCCGCGCTGACGTCGAGGAAGCGTGCGGCGCCGAGTTGCTCGACGAGGACACCGACGAGGTGGTCGACGTCGTCCTGCTGTGGTGGCGCGACGGGGACGGCGACCTGGTGGACACCCTGATGGACGCGATCGGCCCGCTGGCCGAGGACGGCGTGATCTGGGTGCTGACGCCCAAGACCGGCAAGCCCGGCCACGTGCTGCCCGCCGAGATCGCCGAGGCCGCCCCCACGGCCGGCCTGATGCCGACGTCCTCGGTCAACCTGGGTGACTGGAGCGCCAGCCGCCTGGTGCAGCCGAAGTCCCGAGCCGGGAAGCGTTGATGCTGCCCGTCGGCGCCACCGCCCCGGACTTCACACTGCGCGACCAGAACCAACAGCGGGTCAGCCTGAGCGCCTACCGCGGCGCCAAGAACGTCCTGTTGGTCTTCTTCCCGCTGGCCTTCACCGGCATCTGCCAGGGCGAGCTGGATCAGCTTCGCGATCACCTGCCCGACTTCGAGAACGACGACAGCGCGGCACTGGCCATCTCGGTGGGACCGCCGCCCACGCACCGGATCTGGTCGCTGGAGAGCGGATTCACGTTCCCGGTGCTGTCGGACTTCTGGCCGCACGGAGAGGTCAGCCAGGCCTACGGCGTATTCAACGACGAGGCCGGCTACCCCAACCGCGGCACCTTCGTCATCGACCGTTCCGGCGTGATCCGGTTCGCGGAGATGAAACAACCCGGCGAATCCCGCAACCAGCGGCTGTGGACCGACGCGCTGGCGGCTTTGCGGGGCTGAGAGTTTTGGGTACTCGGGCGTTGTGCGTGTAGCCTGCCTCGGGCACGGGCGCGTAGCTCAGTGGTAGAGCTCTGGTTTTACACACCAGCGGTCGGCGGTTCGATACCGTCCGCGCCCACCAAGAACTCGTCGGCTTTCTTTTTGGTCACGGCCCGACGATCAGCGACGCGATCAGGGCCAGGGCGCACACGCCCATGATCGCGACGATCGCCCATCCCATCACGTTGGCGAACCCGTTGTTGGTGTGCCGCCCCATGATTGCCCGGTTGTTGCCGACCAGCGTGATCATCGCCATCAAGGGCGGGGCAAGCACGCCATTCACCGCGGCGGCGTAATAGAGCATCCGGAACGGGGGAATCCCGATGAAGTTCAGCCCCACGCCCACGAGCGTGGCCAGGGCGATCACCACGTAGAAGGCGCGCGCCTCGCGGAATGTGTAGCCCAGGCCCGCTTTCCAGCCCAGCGCTTCGGACAGCGCGTAGGAGGCCGAGCCGCTCAGCGTGGGCACGGCCAGGAAGCCGACGCCGATGATCCCCACCGCGAACAGCAGATAGGTCAGATCGCCGGCCAGCGGCCGCAAAGCCAGTGCCGCCTGGTCGGGGGTGTCCACCGACACCACACCCGCCGGGTGCAGCACGGACGCGCAGGTCAGGATGATGAAGAACTGCACGATGTTGGAGAAGCCCATTCCGACGGCGGTGTCGGCGCGCATGCCGCGGATATCGCTTTCGACCACGACCGGGACGCCCTTGCCGTAGAACTTCATCCGCCCCCGGGCGAAATCCTCCTCGGCCTCCTGGTCGGCCTCCCAGAAAAAGCAGTAGGGCGTGATCGTGGTCCCGAGCACCGCCACGATGTTCAGCGCATAGTCGCGCGACCATTCGAAATGCGGTGTGAACGCGCTGAGCGCCACCGTGGGCCACCACGGATGGTGGACGACGAACGCCGCCACGACGTAGGCCAACAGGCTCAGGCACACATACTTGAGGAACCGCGCGTAAGCCGGGTAGGGCACTGAAATCTGCAGCGCCAGCGAAATCCCGACGATCACCGCCAACCAGGCCAGCAGCGGGGCGTGAACGAGCAACTGACCGGTTGCCGCCATCGCGCCGAGGTCGGCACCGACATTGACGGTGTTGGCGACCAACAGCAGCGACACGGCCACGTAGAGCACGCGGCGCGAATAGTGCTCGCGCAGCACCGCCGCCAGCCCGCGGCCGGTGACCATGCCGATCCGTCCGCAGATTTCTTGGATCGCACCCATGAACGGGTACGTCCATGCGGCCACCCACAGCTGGGCGTAGCCGAATTGGGCACCGGTCTGGCTATAGGTCTGAATGCCCGATGGATCGTCGTCGGACGACCCGGTGACGAACCCGGGTCCGAGAATGTGCCAGGCGGCCGCGGCGCGGGCACGAAGGGACACGCCCGAATGATGGCACATGGCTCGGCTGTCGATCGACTTCTATGGCTCGCCCTGGTGTGGCAGCCTCAGGGGCGTGAATGTCGAACCCGTGGAACCGTTTCGCATCGACGTCCCAGACGACGTCCTGGACGACCTGCAATCGCGGCTGACCCGCACCCGCTGGCCGGAAGCCGAATGCGTGGACGACTGGAGCCAGGGCATGCCGCTGGCCTACACCCGCGAACTGGCCGGCTATTGGGCCGACGAGTACGACTGGCGCTCCCGCGAGGACGCGCTCAACCGCTTCGACCAGTTCATCACCGAGATCGACGGGCTGGACATTCATTTCGTCCACCACCGGTCGCCGCACGACGACGCGTTCCCGCTGCTGATCACCCACGGCTGGCCCGGCTCGATCGTGGAGTTCCACAAGGTGATCGAGCCGCTGACCAATCCGGCGTCCGGGCGCGCCGAGGACGCCTTCCACGTGATCTGCCCGTCGCTGCCGGGATACGGGTTTTCCGGCAAGCCGACGCGCACGGGCTGGGGCGTGCAGAAGATCGCCGAGGCCTGGGAGACGTTGATGCTGCGCCTGGGCTACGACCGCTACGGCGCCCAGGGCGGCGACTGGGGCGCCGCCGTGACCACCCAGATCGGCCGTAACGGCGGCCACTGCGCGGGCATCCACCTCAACATGCCGATCGGGCGGCCCACCCCGGAGTCGCTCAAGAACCCGACCGAAGAGGAGCAGCGGGCAATGGCCGCAATGGCCGAGCACCGCGAGTGGGGCACCGGCTATTCCAAGCAGCAGTCCACCCGGCCGCAAACGCTGGGCTACGGGCTGGCCGATTCGCCGGTGGGGCAAATGGCGTGGATCGTCGAGAAGTTCTGGGCGTGGGCCGATTGCGACGGTCACCCGGAGAATGTGTTCACCCGAGACGAGCTGCTGGACAACGTGATGCTCTATTGGGTGAACAACACCGGCGCGTCGTCGGCCCGCCTGTACTGGGAGAGCTTCAGGGTCTTTGGTCAGCTGGGCCGCGTCGAAATGCCCACGGGCGTCGCGGCTTTCCCGGGCGAGCTGCTGAAGGCGCCCAGAAGCTGGTGCGAGCCGGTCTACAACATCACGCACTGGACGACCATGGAGCGCGGCGGGCACTTCGCCGCGTTCGAGCAGCCGGAGCTGTTCGTCGAGGACGTGGGCGCGTTCTTCGCGACGGTGCGGGCCTAGACGATCCGCCGGCCGCGCCGCGCCCGAAAACGCATGTCCCACAAGTAGATCTGATATCCGAGGAGCCAGATCCCGTGCGGCAGGAAGAGGTCTGCCAGCCGCAGCGCGGACAGCAGCCACTCGAACCGGCGCTGTTGGCCGGGGGACCAGTCCAGCTGCATCAGCGCGCGAAACTCCGGAGCCAAAAACCCCGTCGTCGCAAAGAGGTTGAACGGCCCCGCCAAGACTCGCAACGGCCACGGCAGGAACGCCAGCGACGCCACGCCGCGCAGATGCTCCCGTACCGGAGGGTCGATGCGCAGCTCGTCGAGCGTGTGCTTCCAGTACTCGTCGAACGCCGCCCGGTCCGGCGGCCACATGCGATCGGGCACCTGCAGCGTGGTGGCCAGCCGTTTGGCGTCGAGGTAGACGGCGTCGGCGGTGGCCGGATCATTCGGGTCGAGCGGGCCGTGCAGGAACTCGTGCTGGTCGATGAAATAGCGGTACAGGCACGAGGCCACCCACAGCTGCAGCTTGGGGTCGAAAGCGTTGTAGGACACCGGGCTTGACGACGTGGATCGGACCTGCCGGTGCGCGATGTCGACGGCGCCGCGGATCAACGCGCGGTCGGACTCGGTCCCGATCGTGGCGACCGCGAGGTAGGTGCCGGTGGTGCGGGCCCGCTTGAACGGATGCTTGTAGACGTTGCCGCTGTCCACCGGGCTTTCCAGCACCCCGTACCCGACGCCGGGCAGGGACAATTGCATGATCACGTTCGCGGCCGGAAGCAGCAGTGCCGCCGGGTTCAACAGGTCGGCGGCCCGGGTCGCGGGCCGCTTCATCGCGGACGACGCCATGCCGCCGAGTCAACCACGTACTCCCACATGCCGAGGGCCGAGACGTTATAACCGGCCGAAAACGGGCACGCCTGGGCAGATGAGTACCCATTTCGGCGTCTCGGCTTCCGGGCCGCCGCGCCACCGGGCGGCCGTGTCGACGGGCGCCCTCGAATCATCCCTACTGATGTGGTGGGTGATCGGCCTGCTGATCGCCGTGGTGATCGTTGCGGCCGTCTTCGCCATGGCGTAGGCCCGCCTGGCCGGCGCGTCCCGTGTGAGACGCTGCCAGGGTGTTGGCGACGCGGACCCGGTTGGCCGGCGTGCTGGCCGGCTACCTGGCCGACGTCGCGCTGGGCGACCCGGTGCGGGGGCATCCGGTCGCGGCCTTCGGGCGGGCCGCCGCCGGGTTGGAGCAGCTGACCTACCGCGACAGCAGGGCCGCGGGGGCGGTGCACGTCGGCGCGCTGGTCGGGGCCGTCGGCTTGCTCGGCGCCGCGCTGCAACGGACCGCCGACCGCGCCGGCCCGCCCTGGTCGATCGCCGCCATCGCAGCGGCCACCTGGGTATCGGTGGGCGGAACATCGTTGGCGCGCACCGGCTTGGCGATGGCGGAACTGCTGGAACGCGGGGACATCGAGGCCGCGCGCCGGCTGTTGCCGTCGCTGTGTGGGCGCGATCCGGCCATGCTGGACGGCGCCGGCCTCACGCGTGCGTCGCTGGAATCGGTCGCGGAGAACACGTCCGACGCCCAGGTGGCGCCGCTGCTGTGCGCGGCGATGGGCGGGACGCCCGCGGTGCTGGCGTACCGCGCCGTCAACACGCTGGACTCGATGATCGGCTACCGCTCGGCCCGCTACGCCCGATTCGGTTGGGCCGCAGCGAGATTGGATGATGTGGCCAACTACCTCGGCGCGCGGGCGACGGCGGTGTTGGTGGTGATGTTCGCGCCGTTCGTCGGCGGGTCGCCCTCGGGTGCGGTGCGGGCCTGGCGCCGTGATGCCGCCCGTCACCCCAGCCCCAACGCCGGTGTCGTCGAGGCGGCCTTCGCCGGGGCCCTGGGGGTCCGACTCGGCGGGCCCACCCAGTACCGCCACGAGTTGCAGATCCGGCCGACCCTGGGCGACGGACACCAGCCGACGGTGGCCGACCTGCGCCGCGCCGTGGCGCTGTCGCGGACGGTGCAAGCGGGCGCCGCGCTGCTGGCGGTGCCGCTGTGTTACCTGCGGCGGCCGTAGCGGTCGGCGAGTTTCGCCTCCACGGTCTTCGGGGTCTCCGGAGCCGGCGCCGCCTCGGCCGCGGGTTGCTGTTGCTTTTCCCGTCGGCGCGCGCGGATCTCGGAATAGATGAAGTAGCCCAACCCGAGTGGCGCGACGATGCCGAACGAGATCCACTGAATTCCGTAGGACAGGAAGGGCCCGGCGTCCAGGTGCGGCACGCCGATCACGCCGAGCCCGCCGGGCTGGTCCTCGGTCAACTGAAGATACGAGCCCGCCAGCGGGACCTTGGTCAGCGCCGCGACCTGTTCGGTGCTGATCGAGTACACCTGCTGCACACCGTCTTGGGTGAAGGGATCTTTGCCCGGCGCGACGGCCTCGGAGTCGCGCAGCCGCGCGGTGATGGTGACCGTGTCCTGGGGCGGGCGGGGGATCGGCGGGACGTGGGATCCCTGTTCGGGCCGCACGTAGCCGCGGTCCACGAGCACGGTGGGTCCGGCGTCGACGACGAACGGTGCCAGCACCTCGAACGCCGGCTTGCCCTCGATCACCCGCAACCGGGCGAGCACCTGGACGTCGGGCAGGTAGTGCCCGGTGGCCGTCACGCGGCGCCACTGCGCGTTCGTGGCCGAGGAATTCTGTTGTGGCAGCAGCGTTTTGAGTGGGACGGGTTCGGTGTTGAGGGAATACTCGATCTGGCGGTTCTCCCGCGACGTCCGGTTGTGCTTGCCCAGCTGCCAGGGCGCCAGCACCGTGAAGCACAGGTAGGTGAAGGCGACGACCACGAGCGCCAGCGCGATCCAGCCGGGCCGCAGCAGGAACGCCAGCCGACGCAGCACCCGGGGCATCAGGGCGATCCGTTCCCGCCGAGCCGGTCGTCCACCCAGGCGTGCAGGCCGGGCAGCGCGGCCTCGATGACCGCGAAGACCTCCTCGAAGTCCTGCGCGTCGCCGTAGTAGGGGTCCTCCACGTCGGGGGCGTGGGCGCCCGAACGCGGGTCGAAGGACCGCAACATCCGCACCCGCTCGTCGTCGACACCCAGCTCGCGCAGCATCCGCAGATGGTTACGGCCCAGCGCCACCACCAGGTCGGCGGCCAGATGGTCGGCCTCGACCTGAGCGGCGCGGTGGTCGGTGGAGTAGCCGTGGGCGCGCAGCACATCGGCCGCCCGCTCGTCGGCGCATTGGCCGACATGCCAGTTGCCGGTGCCCGCGCTGGTCACCCGAACGGCGTCGGCCAGGCCGCGGCGGCGCAGCTGGTCGGCGAACATCTTCTCGGCCATTACCGACCGGCAGATGTTCCCCGTGCAGACGAAGGTGACGTGCAGCGGCTCAGACACCGAGCGCCGCCCGCAGCTCGTCGATGGTCGCGGCGTGCGTCACGCCGGTGACGCCGAACCCGTCGGCGAAATCGTCCCGCCCGTAACCCCAGCCCACCACCACCGTGTCGATGCCGTGCGCGGCCGCGCCGTGCACGTCGTGGCTGCGGTCGCCGACCATGAGCACCCGCTCGGGCAGCGGCTGCAGTTGCTCCAACGCGTGCGCCAGCACGTCGACCTTGGTCTTGCGGGAGCCGTCGGGGCTCGCCCCGGCGATCACCTCGAAATACCCATCGAGCCCGAAATGGGCGAGGATGCGCCGCGCCGTCGGTTCGAGCTTCGAGGTGGCCACGGCCAGCCGGACACCGGCGGCGCTCAAATCGGCCAGCAGCGGCTCGATGCCCTCGAACAGCGTGTTCATCGCCCAGCCCCGGCTGCCGTATTCGGCGCGGAAGGCGGTGATGGCCCGCTCGGCGTCCCCGCCCAGCATGGACCGGAAGGTGTCGTCCATCGGCGGGCCCACGATCTGCGCCACCAGGTCGCCGTCGGGCACAGCGACGCCGACGTGCTCGAGTGCATGCAGAAAGCTGGCCACGATGCCCTCCGCGGAGTCGGTGAGGGTGCCGTCGAGGTCGAAGATCACCAGCTCGGTGGTGAGGCCCGGCGAAGGGCGATCGGTGGCCGTTGTGCCTGTCACCTCACCATTGTCCTCGATGGCCGCGTCCGGGTGTGACGGTGTCGCTGCCACCCGCCCGAGCGGCCCACTAGTGTTTCTCGGATGGCGAGTCTGAACTTGAGCCCGCCTGCGACGCGCTATCACGGTGATCAGGCCGTCGCACCCGGGATGCTGGATTTCGCCGTCAACGTCCGTCACGCGCAACCGCCCGAGTGGCTGGTGCGGCGGCTGGCCGCGCGGCTGCCGGATCTTGGGCGCTACCCCAGCGCCCAGGACGTGCGCGCGGCGCAGGAAAAGGTCGCGGAGCGGCACGGCAGGCAACACGACGAGGTGCTGCCGCTGGCCGGGGCCGCGGAGGGGTTCGCGCTGCTGAGCAACCTGCGTCCGGCGCGGGCGGCGGTCGTCGCGCCCGCCTTCACCGAGCCGGCGGACGCTCTGGGCGCGGCCGGGGTGCCCGTGCACCACGTGGTGCTCGAGCCGCCCTTCGGCCTGGACGCGGTGAGCGTTCCCGAGGACGCCGACCTGGTCGTGGTGGGCAATCCGACCAACCCGACCTCGGTGCTGCACACCCGCGAGCAGCTGCTCGCGTTGCGCCGGCCCGGCCGGATCCTGGTGGTCGACGAGGCGTTCGCCGATTCGATCCCGGGCGAACCCGAGTCGCTGGCCGCTGATTCGCTGCCCGATGTGCTGGTGCTGCGCAGCCTGACCAAGACGTGGGCGCTGGCGGGATTGCGGGTGGGCTACGCCCTGGGCTCCCCGGAAATGCTGGCCCGGTTGACCTCGCAGCGTGCCCACTGGCCGGTGGGGACGCTGCAACTGGCGGCCATCGCGGCGTGTTGCGGCCGGCAGGCCGTCGCCGAGGCGGCGGCCGGTGCCGCGCGCCTGGCGGAGTTGCGTGCCGAGATGGTGGCCGGCCTGACGTCGGTGGGCGCCGAGGTGGTCGACGGCCGGGCACCGTTCGTGCTGTTCCGCAGGCCTGACGCGGTGGAGCTTCGAAAGGCATTGCGGGACAAGGAGATAGCTATCCGTCGCTGTGATACTTTCGTCGGCTTGGACGAGAGTTACCTGCGGGCCACGGTGCGCCGGGAGTGGCCGCTGCTGGTCGCAGCCATCGCGGAGGTGCGCCGGTGAGCGTGCGGCTGGCCGACATCATCGACGTGCTGGACGAGGCCTACCCGCCGCGGCTCGCCGAATCCTGGGACTCGGTGGGCCTGGTGTGCGGCGACCCCGGCGACGCGATCGAGTCGGTGACCGTCGCGGTCGACGCGACGGCCGCCGTCGTCGACCAAGTTCCCGAGGGTGACCTGCTGCTGGCCCATCACCCCTTGCTGCTGCGCGGGGTCGACACCGTGGCGGCCAGCACGCCCAAGGGTGCGCTGGTGCACCGCCTGATCCGAACGGGGCGTTCGCTGTTCACCGCGCACACCAACGCCGACTCGGCGTCACCGGGCGTGTCCGATGCGCTGGCCCAGGCCCTCGGCCTCACCGTCGAAGCCGCCCTGGAGCCGCGAACGGCCGCGCCCGACCTGGACAAGTGGGTCATCTATGTCCCGCGCGACAACGCGGAAGCGGTGCGGGCGGCCGTGTTCGAGGCGGGCGCCGGGCACATCGGCGACTACTCGCACTGCAGCTGGAGCGTCAGCGGCATCGGGCAGTTCCTGCCCCACGAAGGCGCATCGCCCGCGGTGGGCAGCATCGGAGCCGTCGAGAAGGTGGCCGAGGACCGGTTCGAGGTTGTCGCGCCCGCCCGGATCCGGGCCGCCGTGCTGGCGGCCATGCGCGCCGCCCATCCCTACGAGGAGCCCGCGTTCGACGTCTTCGCGTTGCTGCCCCCGCCCGGCGGCGCCGGGCTGGGCCGCATCGGCGCCCTGCCCCGGCCCGAACCGCTGCGCGACTTCGTGGCCCGCGTCGAAGCCGCCCTGCCGCGCACGGCGTGGGGCGTCCGCGCGGCCGGCGATCCCGACCTGTCGGTATCCCGGGTCGCCGTTTGCGGCGGCGCCGGGGACTCGCTGCTCGCGGCGGCGGCCGGCGCGGATGTGCAGGCGTACGTCACGGCCGACCTGCGGCACCATCCCGCCGACGAACATCGCCGGGCCTCCGGCGTGGCGCTGATCGACGTGGCGCACTGGGCGAGCGAATTCCCCTGGTGCGACCAGGCCGCCGACCTGCTGCGGTCGCGTTTCGGTGCCGCGCTGCCGGTGCGGGTATGCACCATTCGCACCGACCCATGGACTATGGGGCAACTGGAGGGTGACCACTGATGAAGGCCGAAGTCGCTCAGCAGCGTTCGCTGCTCGAGCTGTCGAAGCTGGATGCCGAGCTGTCCCGCATCACGCACCGGGCCAGCCATCTGGCGGAGCAACAGGCCTGCGAGCGGCTGCAGGAGGAGCTCAGCGCCGCCGGCGACCGCGTGGGCGCCATTCGGATCGCGTTGGAGGACATCGACGTTCAGGTGTCGCGACTCGAGTCCGAAATCGAGGCGGTTCGCCAGCGCGAGGACCGCGACCGCTCGTTGCTGCAGTCCGGTGCCACCGACGCGAAGCAACTGTCGGATCTGCAGCACGAGCTGGAGACCCTGACGCGCCGCCAGGCCAGCCTGGAAGATTCGCTGCTCGATGTGCTGGAGCGCCGCGAGGAACTGCAGTCCCAGCTGGATGACGGCCAGGGCAAGGTCGAAGCGCTGGAGGCCGAACTCGCCGACGCCCAGCGGGCTCTCGACGCCGCGCTCGCCGAAATCAGCGAGACCCGGCAAGCGCATTCGTCACGGCGCGAAACGCTGAGCGCGGCGCTGGACCCGGCCCTGTCCGCCTTGTACGAACGCCAGCGCGCCGGGGGAGGCCCGGGCGCCGGACCGTTGCTCGGGCGGCGGTGTGGTGCCTGTCGCCTCGAGATCGACCGCGGCGAGATGTCGCGGATCTCCGCCGCCAACAACGACGACGTGGTGCGGTGCCCGGAGTGCGGCGCGATCCTGTTGCGGGTCAAGGGGATGGACCAGTGAAGGTGGTGATCGAGGCCGACGGCGGGTCGCGCGGCAATCCCGGCCCGGCCGGATACGGCGCCGTGGTCTGGACGGAGGACCGCGCGACGGTGCTGGCGGAAACCAAGCAGGCCATCGGCCGGGCCACCAACAACGTGGCCGAATACCGTGGCCTGTTGGCCGGTTTGGACGACGCCCTGCGGGTTGGCGCGACCGAGGCCGCGGTCTTCCTGGATTCCAAGCTGCTGGTGGAGCAGATGTCGGGGCGGTGGAAGGTCAAGCATCCCGACCTGGTCGAGCTGCACGGCCAGGCCCGAAAGCTGGCGGCGCGCTTCGATCGGATCAGCTACACGTGGATTCCGCGGGACCGCAACTCTTATGCCGATCGGCTGGCGAACGAGGCGATGGACGCCGCCGCCAGCGGCACGGGGGAAGATCCCGGACTGGCCGCGGCCGAACCCGCGAAAACCGCTGCGGCGCAGTCCTCGCCACCCCCGCATGCGCCCGGATGGACCGGGGCGCGCGGTACGCCCACCAGGCTGCTGCTGCTGCGACACGGCCAGACCGAGCTGTCGGCGCAGCGCCGCTATTCGGGCCGCGGCAACCCGGCCCTGACCGAAGTGGGCCGCCGGCAGGCCGACGCCGCGGCGCGTTATCTGGCGCAGCGCGGCGGAATCTCGGCGGTGTTCGCCTCGCCGCTGCAGCGGGCCTACGACACCGCGGCCAGGGCCGCCAAGGCGCTCGGCCTGGACGTGACCGTCGACGACGACTTGATCGAGACCGACTTCGGCGCCTGGGAGGGATTGACGTTCGCCGAGGCCGCCGAGCGCGACCCGGAACTGCACGGGCGCTGGCTGCGGGACACCGGCACCACCCCGCCGGGCGGTGAAAGCTTCGACGACGTGCTCGACCGGGTACTGCGGGCGCGCGAACGCATCATCGCCGCGCACCAGGGCACGACGGTGCTGGTGGTGTCCCACGTGACGCCGATCAAGATGCTGCTGCGGCTCGCGCTGGAGGCCGGGCCGGGCATCCTGTACCGGCTGCATCTCGACCTGGCATCGCTGAGCATTGCGGAGTTCTATTCTGACGGGGCGTCGTCCGTGCGTCTGGTGAACCAGACGGGCTACCTGTAGGCGCCAAGGAGAACTCATGCGGCCGTCCCAACCATCAGCAGATCCGATTCCTGCGGACGTTCGGGCGCTGGTGATGCCGGCCGTACTCGACGAGTTGACCCGATGGGGCGTCGAGCGGTTCAGCATCGAGGCGTTGGCCGAGCGGCATCACCTCGACCCCGCGATGGTGTACCGCTATTGGGCAGATCGGCGCCAACTCATGGTCGACGCGGTGCTTTCCGACGTCGAGACGGTGAGGTCGGGAACCGACACCGGCTCGTTGCGGGGAGACCTGGAGGCCTTGGCCCGCAATGTGACCAACCGGATCAACACTGAAGTCGGCTGCACACTGTTGCGTGCGCTGGTGATGGACCGCCGCGGGGGGCACGACGAAGTCACCCGCGTGCGGTTCTGGCGGGCACATTTCAATGCGATGCGTGCGGTCGTGGACCGGGCCAGGGAGCGGGGTGAATTGCGCGACGGCGTCAACACCCTGGCCGCGGTTCAGATCCTGTTGGCGCCGCTCAACATTCGGGCCCTGTACTCCGACGTTCCGGTCGACGACGATTATTGCGCCGCCATCGTTGACTTGGCCTGGCACGCGCTCGCCCGCCGGTGAGCCTGGTCGTACCATCCCCCTATGAGAAGGACATTCGTCGCGACCTTAGCCTTCGGTTTGATCGTCGCCTTGTTCGGCTTGATCTGGGCGCTTCAGGGATTCGGGGTGCTCGGTGGTAGCCCGATGAGCAACACCACCACCTGGTCGGTCATCGGTCCGATCACTGCGGTGATCGGCATCGTGATCGCCGTAGTCAGCTGGCGGAAACTCTCGTCGAAATAGGGCTTCACGTCCCCGTCACGGTGAAGTCCACCGTGTGCCAGCCGGTGGCGCCGTCGGGGACCGTAGCGGCTCTGTGCGAGGTCTGGGTTTCCCCGGTGTTGTCGGTGGCGCGCACGGTGATGGCGTGCTGCCCAGGGCTTTTCGCCTGCCAGGGAAAGCTCCACAGTCGCCACGTCTCGTTGGAGTAGCTCGCGCCCTGTTCGGCGGCCTGCCACGCGCCGTCGTCGATGCGGACTTCCACGGACCGCACGCCACGATTCTGCGCCCACGCGACACCGCCGAAAACGACGGGACCCACCGGCACCCGCTGACCGTTTTTCGGCACGTCGATCCGCGACTCGGTCTTGACGGGTGCGCGCGGTGCCCAGCCCTGCCGCGTCCAGTACGCCTGCGCCTTGTCGAAGCGGGTCAGCTCCACGTCGACGACCCACTTGGTGGCCGACACATACCCATAGAGCCCCGGGACGACCAGGCGGGCCGGATAGCCATGCTCGATCGGCAGTGGCTCACCGTTGAGGGCGACCGCCAATAGCGCGTCGCGGCCATCGGTGAGCGCATCCACCGGCGTGCCGGCAGTGAACCCGTCGATCGACGTCGACAGCACCATGTCGGCCTCCGGACGCACGCCGGCCGCCGCCAACAGGTCGGCCACTCGATAGCCCGTCCACACCCCAGTCGAAATGAGGTTGCCCCCAACGGGATTGGAAACGCAGGTGAGCGTCGCCACCTTTTCGATCACGTCGAAGCCGGCGAGGTCGGCGAAACTGTAAGTGGCTTCGCGATTCACCATGCCGTGAATGCGCAGCCGCCAGTCGGAGTGGCTGAGTTGGGGAACGGTGAGCGCGGTGTCCACCCGGTAGAAGTCGGCGCTGGGGGTCACGAAGCTCGGCAGCGCAACGCCTTTCGGCTGCACATCGGCGGGCACCGGGGGTGCCGGCGTGCGCGGCTTGGGGAACGTGAAGCCGGTGCGGTCCGCGGCCACCGAATGCGCCAACCGTGTGATGACCGCGCCCGCCACGCCACTCACGACTCCGAATCCGAGCACGCCGAGCAGGACCAACCTGCGTCTGTCGGCATCCGGCTCGTCGTGGTTGCCAGCGTCTTCGGGATCCTGCCGAAAACGACGGGTGAGCAGGCGCAGGGCCGCCACGCCGCACGCCGCGCCCGCGATGGTCGGGATCGCGTCGAGCGCCGTCGCTCCCGGTCGCGACAACACCGCGACGCATCCGAGCGCGCCCGCCGCGGCGATCACGGCGCTCCCGAGTGGGCGGCGCCGGGTCTCCAGCGTCCCGGCAATGGCGGCGATCGCCGCGATCACCACCAGCACGGCCACGGCCAGGAAGAGTTTGTCCAAAGAGCCCAGGGTCTGAATCGTCCACTCTTTGACCGGGCCGGGTGTCAGGTCGACGACCGCCGCGCCGATGGCGGCACGTGCGTCGGCCCGCGCACCGAACGGGATGCCCACCAGCTGGGCCATCCCGAGCGCGACGGATGCGGCGGCGACCCCGGCGATCATCCGCTCATTCGACGGCGGGGCGGCCACCGGAGTTACGTTCTGCCTCAACGGGATAGGGAGATTGCGCCTTCGGGACAGTTTTGCTCCGCGGTGACGGCCTGCGCCTCGAGTTCGCCGGACACCTCGGCGACGAGCACGACGGAGTGGCCGACCTCGTCGGCGTCGAAGACGTCGGGCGCCAGGGTGTAGCAGCGCCCGTGCCCGGTGCAACGGTCGGCGTCGACGACTATCCGGGTCATGGCGCCGGAAACACCAGCGGCAGCGACTCCACCGAACGCAGCGCGGCGGTGTAGGTCAGCTGGGTGCCGGGCTTGATCTCGTAATCCGGTATGCGCCGGTGGAATTCGCGTAACGCCACCCGCAGCTCCATGCGGGCGAGGTGAGAGCCGAGGCAGCGGTGCGGGCCGCCGCCGAATGCGCGGTGCCGGTTCGGGTTGCGGGTGAAATCGACCAGTTCCGGGTCGGCGAACTCGGCCGGGTCGGTGTTGGCGGCCCCCAGCAGAGGGCTGACCCGTTCGCCCTTGCTGATGGGACACCCGCCCACCTCGACGTCTTGAATGGCGACGCGGGCGACACCGGGCACCGGTGTCTCCCAGCGCAGTAACTCCTCGACGGCGCCCGGCAGCACGTCGGGCTGCTCGACCAGCTGGCGACGGTGGTCGGGGTGGCGGGCGAGGTACACGAAGAAGCAGTCGAGCGAGTCGGTCACCGTGTCCAGGCCGGCGATCAGGAACAGGAAGCAGATGTCCAGGAGCTCTTCGCGCGACAGCGGCTGCCCGGCGATCTCGGCGGCGATCATCGCCGACAGCACGTCGTCGCGGGGGCTGGCGATGTGGTCGTCGATGGCGCGGTCGAAGTAGTCGTAGATCTGTTGCGCCACCGCTGCGGAGCTTTCGTGGCGGCGGTCGAAGCCGGAATCCCCCTCCGGGCGGATCACGCCGTCCTTCCATTCCAGGAACTTGTCGAGGTCCTCCAGCGGCAGCCCGAGCACCTGCAGGAAGACGGTGCACGGCAGGGGCACCGCGAACTCGGCGTGGAAGTCGCATTCGCCCCGATCGGCGAAGCGGTCGATCATCTCGTTCACCAGTTCGGTGACGCGGGGTTCCCGGCGGGCCATCTCCCGCGGGGTGAACAGCGGGTCGAGGACGCGGCGGTACTTCGCGTGTTCGGGCGGGTCGATCTGCAGGGGGATCAGCGGCCGCACATTGCCCAGGTCGACGGCGTCCATGTTCGACGAGAACACCTCGGTGCGTTTGAGCGCCATCTCGATGTCGGCCAGGCGGCTGAGGACCACGGCCTGCGGCGACCGGAACACCGGGCTGGTTTCGCGCAGCGCCTTGTACATCGGCTGCGGCTCCGCGAGACCGGTCACGGTCTGGTCGACGAACCCTTCGGTTTCTGTCATCTGGTCAGACTGGCACCAACATCCCCGCTGGGCAATGGTCAATGCTAAGCGGTCGCACAATCGGTGCGCGGGCGTCAACTGTGCAGGTGAAGCCGCTCGCCGTGCGCCCCGAAGATCATGATGGCCTCCACCGGCCCGTCGACCACCCCGAACCAGTGCGGTGTCCAGGTCGAGAACTCGACCGCTTCGCCCGGAGCAATGGTGAAGTCGCGGTCGCCCAGCACCAACCGCAGTCGACCGGACAGGACGTACATCCACTCCTGCCCCTCGTGCACCGGCAGTTCCGCGGGCGGGGTGCGGCGCCGGGTGCTGACGCGGACCTTGAAGGCGTGCAGGCCGCCGGCGGGACCCTGGCGCGTCAGCGGCCAGTAGGTGACCCCGTGGTGGGTGTGCGCCGCCCCGCGCACCCGCGGGTCGTGGGCTTCAGAGGTCGCCAACAACTCGTCGGTGCTCACCGACAGGGCCCGCGCGAGGCGTGGCAGGTGGTCGAGCGCGAGCCGGCGTTTGCCCGACTCGAGGCGGCTGAGCGTCGAGATGTCGATCCCGGCGCGCACACCCACCTCCTGCAACGTCATGCCCCGCTGGATGCGAAGTTCCCGCAGCCGCCGGCGCACCTGAAGGTCGATATCGGGAGCAGATTTTGCCTGCATGGCAAATAACCTTGGCAAATTGGGCGGCGCTGGGCAATCTCGCGGCATGGAAACTTCTTGCAAACCCGATGACGCCCGGCGGTTCTGGGAAGAGCGCTACCGCTCGACGGGGCGGGTGTGGACCGGACGGGTCAATCCCCGCCTTGCCGAAGCGGTCGCCGACGTGCCGGCCGGCCGTGCCCTCGACCTCGGCTGCGGGGAGGGCGCCGACGCGCTATGGCTGGCCGAACGCGGTTGGCGCGTGGTGGCCGTCGACGTCTCGGCCACCGCGCTGCAACGCGCGAGGGAGGCGGCCTCGGAGCGGAATCTGCTCGTGCAGATCGACTTTCAGCAACACGA
This sequence comes from Mycobacterium sp. E2238, assembly GCF_001672665.1. NCBI lineage: Bacteria > Bacillati > Actinomycetota > Actinomycetes > Mycobacteriales > Mycobacteriaceae > Mycobacterium > Mycobacterium sp. E2238. The sequence continues at coordinate 54,888 of NZ_LZKF01000160.1, forward strand.
CCTCAACGAGAGCTTTCCCGACGGCATGTTCGACCTGGTATCGGCGCAGTATCTGCACTCGCCGGCCCGGTTGGACCGTGAGGCGGTGCTGCGACGCGCGGCCGAGCACGTGAACGTCGGGGGCGTGCTGTTGATCGTCGACCATGGAGCGCCCCCGCCGTGGGCAGAGCACGATGATCACCGCCTTCCGGGTATCGACGAGGTGCTCGCCTCGTTGCGGCTGGACAGCGACCGCTGGGCCCGGGTCCGGGCTGAGGCGGCCGAACGCGAGGCGACCGGCCCGAAAGGGCAAGTCGGGACCGTGACCGACCATGTGATGGTGTGGCGACGGGCCGGGGACGCTCAGGCCGCGTCGTGAAAGATCAGCCCCATGGCGTAACGCTCACCGGAGCGCACCACCGAGACCCCGTGCCGCACCGGGGCAGCGGACCAGCCGCGACTCGAGGGCACCGGCCGCTCCCGCGTGGTGAACACGAATCCATGGCCCTGCGGCAATTGCGTTGCGGTGCCGCGGGACTGCGCGCGCGGCCGCTGTTCGACGAGCAGGAATTCGCCGCCGGTGTAATCGGTGTCGGGTTCGCTCAAGTTGATCACCACCTGTAGCGGAAAAACCAAGTCCCCGTAAAGGTCTCGGTGCAAGGCGTTCCAATCGCCCGGGCCGTACTTGAGCATCAGCGCGGTGGACCGGGTCTGGCCGGCCGCGTGGCAGGTGGCCAGCCAATCGTCGAGGGTGTCCGGCCAGGGCGCGTGGCGGCCCAGCTTTGCCCACCAGTCGCGGGCGATCGGCAACAGGCGGGGGTACAGCGCCTGTTTGAGGTCCTCGATCGGGTCGGGATACGGCGCGTGAAAGTAGCGGTATTGCCCGGCGCCGTACCGCTTGGGTGCCATGTCGATGGTCGAGCGGAACAGGCTGTCGTCGGCGTAGAGTCTGCGCAGCCGGGCCGCCTCGGCGCCGGTGAGGAGCCGTGGCAGCAGCGCCCCGCCGTACTCGTCGACCGCGGCGGCGACGCCGTCCCAGTCGGCGGAGTCGACTCGCTTGTTCCACCGGTCCACTCCGTCCACGATAGAGGCGTCCCGGCGCCGGCCGGCGATAGTTGCTGGCACCGGCATCGCGCAGGTAGTACCGTGGATCGTCGCGGACGAGTTGGCCGGGCGGCCGCGGACCGTCGCAAGGCGGTTCGAGGAAAGTCCGGACTTCACAGAGCAGGGTGATTGCTAACGGCAATCCGAGGTGACTCGCGGGACAGTGCCACAGAAAACAGACCGCCACCCTCGCGGTGGTAAGGGTGAAACGGTGCGGTAAGAGCGCACCAGCATCCCGGGTGACCGGGGTGGCTAGGCAAACCCCACCCGAAGCAAGGCCAAGAAGGCCGCACCGAAAGGTGTGGCCGCGCAGGCGTCCGAGGGTTGCTCGCCCGAGCCTGCGGGTAGGCCGCTCGAGGCACCCGGTGACGGTGTGTCCAGATGGATGGTCGCCACTGCGCATCTCCGGCTTCCGGAGGTGTGCGGCACAGAATCCGGCTTACAGGCCAACTCGTCCGCGCTAACATCCTGAGCTGCACGTTCAGGGGTTAGCTCTTCTACAGTCCTATCTGATTACCCGTACCGGTATTGTTTTCCAGCCGACGACATTCGCCATCTGAACCCGTTCGCACCGTTCGAAGTCGACTTCGTATCGGGGCATGAAGTCGAGTAGCTTCTCCAACGCGATGGCGCTTTCCATGCGAGCCAAGGCGGCACCGAGGCAACTGTGGATGCCGTATCCGAGGCCGAGATTCTGGGCCTCGGTGCGGTCTCGGTCGATGTCGAACGTGTCGGCGTCAGTCCACGCCAGGTGGTCACGATTGGCAGACCCATTGATCAGGAACACAGGGGCGCCCTCGGGGATCGTTTGTCCGTGCAGCTGGACGTCTCTCGTGGCGACGCGGACGTTGTATTGGGAAGGTGCCTCGTACCGCAGTAATTCTTCGACCGCAGCGGGAATCCGGCTCCGATCATCGAGCAACTTCTGCCATTGGTGTGGGTGCCGGGCGAAGAGGTAGATCGCGCTGCCGACGAGCTTGGTCACGGTTTCGGCTCCCGCTCCGCCGAGCATCGTTGCGAATGCGGCGATTTCGATGTCATCGAGTCGAGTCTTCTTTCCGTCGTGACGGACCAACTCGGCTCCGAGCAATTTGGTGAGCAGATCATCTCTGGGTTGGGCGCGGCGCTGTTCGATTAGCCCGTAGTAGTACATCGCAGTATCGATGGAGGCTTGGGTGCCCTCCTCGGTCAGTTCGAGTTGTCCGATCTCGCGCGTTAAGGACAAGTCGACCCAGTGCCGCACCTTTTGTGCGTCGTCCTCAGGTGCGCCGAGCATGCTGGTGATGACTTCCACTGGAAACGGTGCGGCGAAGTCCTGGACGGCGTCGAATCCGTCGGGGTCGACTCGGTTGAGGTACTTGTCGATCTTCTCGGTCGCCATTGCCTTTTGGGCTTGGATTGCTCTGGGCGTGAAGACTTTGTTGAGCAAGCTTCGCATGTCTCGATGGCTGGGAGGGTCCATCATGATGATCATGCGTGGGCCGGTGTCGACGGGTAGTCCATTGCGGATCGAGGCGAGGTCGGTTCCACGGGCCGACGAGTATGTCGCAGCGTCTTTATACGCGGGCGCGACGTCGGCATGGCGGGTCAGTGCGTAGAAGTCGAGGTCGGCGTTGTAGTAGACCGGTTGCTCATCGCGCATGCGTCGGTAGGTCTGGTAGGCCCCGTTGAAGAAGTCCTCCGAGAACGGATCGAAGACGATTTCTGCGGTCGTCATGGCACCCTCCAGTACCTCGGATACATCACATCGCAGTGCGATTGTCGCGGCCCATAGCTGCCGGGGTGCGGTCGAAGGCGCGTGCCATGGCCTGCACTGTGTACGACGCTGCGAGGCGACCGTCGACGGTGAAGACCTTGCCGTTGCCTTGGATCAGTCCACGTCCCGACCAGAACGCGTCATTGCTGTACAGCAGCCAGTTGCTGACATCGACGTCGTCGTGAAAGGCGATGGTGCTCATCATGACTGCGGTCGAGATGGTGTCGTGTGCTTGGGCTTCACCGAAGCCCCGATGCGGTGCCATGCCTGCCGCAATGGTCCAATGTGTGGTCGATTGGGCAAGAAGCGCAGCGTGCAAATACGACTCGTCAGGCGCATCCCGGAAGCGGACCCACACATCGATGTGGGGCGGTCCGATGCGGTCGGGGTCGGAATCGTAGGCTCCGTTGACGACTCGGATCTCGCGTCCGGTGACTCCGAATCCCGGAAAGCTTTCCGCCGCCTCGTGTCCTGGCACGTCGGGCATGGGTGGCTGGTCGCGAATCAGGTCGGGTGCGCCGGAATCGGCGAGCACTAGCGCCGCGCAGCACAGCCCACCGTGTTGAGTGGCGTGGACTTGCGTCGTAGAGAAGGTCTTGCCGTGCCGCAGCACCTCGACGGTTAGATCGACCGGGCCATCGAAGGCTGCTGATTTTGTGAAAATGGTCGATACAGAGGTAACTCGTTGGCCCGGAAGCGACTTGGATACCGCGACGACGGACTCTGCGACGAGTTGGCCACCCTCCACGACGTTGCGCCAGGTAGGTCCGTGCGCGGGGCCGACGAACCGGCCCTCACCGGCGGGCTCGACATCAATGATCCGCACCAGCTCGGCAGCGTCGCCCCACAGCGGGAAGGAGGCTGGAACGCTCCTGCCGTCAGGCCACCGCTCGACGATTTCGATGCGACAGGGCGTGTCGTAGAACGACACGTAGTCCGCGATCCCTGCGACCTCGGGAAGCGGAGTGCGGTAGGTCCACGCGACGCTGTCCGCGTGGTCGTGGGCACCTGCGAGGTCCCAATATGCAGCGCGACCCTTGAACGGGCATTCCGTTGTCCGATCCGAGGGCGTCAACAGGTCCCAACGGACGTCGGACTTCGGGAAATACAGTCGGTCAACATGATCGGTCTCGGTCACCACCAGACAGCCGTCACTTTCGGCGATGAGCACGTCACCGTGCCAGACCTGACCGGTGTGCTGAGAGGGCGTGATGTCAATCCGATAGTCCGGGTGGTCGGGCCACGCCGAGTCGACCTGATCGCTCGCGGCATGCCGGTCGGTGGGTGTCACGATTTATCTCTGACGAGTGCGGGCATGGTTTCCCAGCCTCGGACGGTCGAGGTGGTCGACATCCGTGCGGCCGAGAGGTCGACGTCCCACTCGGGAAACCGTTTAAGGATCTCTTCGAGTGCGATGCGCCCTTCCAGACGCGCCAGGGCCGCACCGATGCAGAAATGCGTACCGACAGCGAAGGCGATGTGTGACCGGTTTTGGCGGTGTATGTTGAAACTCTCTGCGTCGGAACCGAATTGGCGGTCGTCTCTGTTAGCCGAACCGATGAGGAGCGTCATCACGCTGCCGCTAGGCACCTGCTGGCCGTAGTATTCGACCTCGCGTGTGACGTAGCGCGATACGAAGGGAGCGGGCCCTTCGAAACGCAATAACTCCTCGACCGCCTGAGGGATCAGACCTGGATCGGCGACAAGCTCGCTTCGTTGGTCAGGGTGCTCGGCGAGCACCTTTGCCGCCCATCCGATAAGCCGTGCTGTCGTCTCATTGCCCGCCAGGGCGACCATGTTGACGTACATGAGCAGCTCGGCGCGCTCCAAGTGGCGAGTGACGCCATGCTCGTCTTCGAACTGCACATTGAGCAGTTCGGTGACGATGTCATCGGAAGGATTGTCGGCTCGCCAGTCGATGTAGTCCGCCCAGAGTTGACCGTCATCGAATCCGGTCGACGCGCTTTCCATGGGCCGACCCGCCTCCGTCGTCAGAATCGCGTTCGCGTGGTCGCGGGACCTCAGTTGATCCTCATCGGGGAAGCCCAACAGCATGCCGATTACCCGCATGGGCAGTTCCGCGCCGAAGTCCGTGACAAAGTCGAACCCGCCCGCACCGACGAGCGGGTCGAGGCTGCGCACGCAGAACTCTCGAATCTGAGGCTCCAATGCGCTGATCTTGCGCGGGGTGAACATCCGCGACAACAGCCTTCGGTGAATGTCGTGTCGGGGCGGGTCCTCCGCGACGATAAGCCCGGACGGAATCTCCATATCCGCCTTGATGAACTCCAAGATGTCGCCGCGTGCGGAACTGAACGTCTTGTTGTCGAAAAGTGCCTTCTCGACATCTGTGTAGCGGCTCAGCGCGAAGAAGTCGTGCTGCTCGTTGTAGTAGAGCGGCACCTCGTCTCGTAACCGCCGGTACACAGGGTAGGGATCGGCGACAAGGTCGACGTCGTAAGGATCGAAACGAAGCTCACCAATCGTGTTGCGGGACATTTTGTCGCTCCTCTACCTCGCCGACGTGCGGTTATTTGCCGCTGGCCGGGTTGTGAAGTACTTTTAAGCAGGTGCTTAAAAGTTAAGCACCTGCTTAACACGCCGAGGCGAAGCTGGTCAACCCGATAGCCTGACCTGTCAGCACTTACGAAGAATGCGAGTCATGAATGGCATCGCCACGACGGATCGCGTCGCCAAACGCGAAGACACGCACCGTGATACTGGATGCAGCCGAGCAACTTATGCTCGATGAGGGCTGGGCAGCCGTCACTGGCCGCCGCGTTGCTGAGAGAGCCGGTCTTGGCTCACAGCTCGTGCACTACCACTTCGGCACCATGGACGATCTCCTTCGGGCGGTTTTCCAACGCCAAGCCGAAACAGGGTCCTCAGCACATGCCGAAGCCCTTGAATCGCCGCAGCCGCTGTGGGCACTCTGGCGGATGATTCGCGATGCCCCTTGGGGTAAGTGGGCCATCGAGGTTCTTGCCCTGGCCAACCATCGTCCGCAACTCGCAGCCGAACTACGCCACTACGCACAGACGTTCCGCGCCCAGCAAGCTGAGATGGTCGCCGCCGTGTTGAAGAAGTACGACGTCGATGAACGAAGCGTTCCGCCCATGGCGGTGGCATTCCTGATGACCGTCATCCCGCCAGTCCTATTCATGGAGGACCAAATCGACATCACCGCCGGGCACACCGAGATAGTCGGACTCGTCGAGCGCTACCTCCGCGAAGTCGAAGGCGAACCCCCTCCGAGCTAGTCGGGCGGGATCGACAGGGGTGGGGGGTGTCCGCTCGACCGACTGACGTGCGCCTCGTACGGCGAGCACCGTCTCTCTCCGGAGAGATGGCTTCGGACGAAGCGTCCGCAGTCCGTCCGGAGTAGGTCCAAACAGCGGCCCCCATTGGTCAACGTCGCCAACGCAACAGGCCGGCAAGAAGCCAACGCGGGCTAATAGTCGACGCTCACTGTTCCTGTTCAGCTTGCGATTCGGTTCCAGCCAACGCTCATCGTTTGTTACCGACGGTTCGGATTGCAGCGTGACAGCGACGTATGTACGGAATGGCGCGATGTCACGTTCGAGTGGGGCCCGCTGCTGGAAATAACCGGGCGTTGGGAACCGTCGCCATGGCGGCGGTCTGGTCCGCAGCCAGTCCGCAGCAGAATTAATCGCAGTCGTAATTGGTCAACGCAACCAACCCTGTGACCTCGGTATTTCTGACTCGGCCAACACAGCAAACGGTGCAAACGCCCAGATAACAGAATCCGGCTTGCAGGCCAACTCGTCCGCCCCGCTCAGTGCCGGGCCTTGCGCACCGCCTTGGCGAGTTTGCGCAGCGCGTCGTCGAGCTGCTGTTCGCACCGCTCGGCCAGGTCGGCCTCCTGCTGGTACAGCAGGCCGTAAGTGAAGGTGTCCTCGCCGGCGGCGTGCGCGGCTTCGGATTCGTGGCGCAGGTGTTCGCGGCTGACCACGCTGTCCTGGTGGTCACCGAGCAGCGACTGGACGGCCTTGGACTGCTCGGAAACCTTGTCCTCGCCGGTGGCCGCCGCGGTGTAGCGAAGTCGCTTGGCCCGCTTGCGGATCCGGTGCACCGCCTCGTCGCGCTGATGCTGGTCGTCCGGGTGGTCCCGGTAAATTTGCGTCGCGGCCTTGGCGGCCTTGCGAACCTTCTTGTAGGCGGCGTCGATGGTGACCGGCGCGTGTTCCTCGCCCGAGGCGCTGCCGGGGGGTTGCGCCGCTATCGCGTCGAGGGCGTCGAGCAGCCGGAAATAGCGCTGCGAACGCATGGCCATCAGCGACCGGCGCAGCCCGGTCTGATAACGGCGCTGGGCGCCCCCGACCAGCCGTTCGTGCACCGGCCCGCGCACCAAATCCGGTGTCAGCCCGTCCAATTGACGCTCGTAACGTTCCGCGAGCACCTCCGCGTCGCGCGCGATGCCGAGGATGCCGGCCAGCTCGCGCAGCTCGTCGAGAACCCAGCCGTCGTCGGGCAATCCAAACGATTCCTGGTAGTCGCGCAGCAGGCTGCGCAGCTTACGGGTGGTGACCCGCATCTGGTGAATGGAATCGAAAGCGTCGGCCCGCACGGCGCGATCCCACACCAACAGTTCGCGAATCTGCTCGGCCACCGCGCGCTGCAAGGGGTGCTCGGCGGGCTGCGCGCTGTCGGGCTGCGCCGTGGTGGTGCCGAGCACGCGTGCCAGCTTGGAGGCGTGACCGGCGGGTGCGGCGCCGGCGTCGAGCAGCCGGTTACCCAAGCGGTTCAACAGCTCGGTGTCCGGGGCCCCATTCTGCTCGGCGAGTTCGAGCTCCCATTCGCGCCACTCCTGTTGCGTGGGCTCCAGGTCGGCGTCCTCGGAAGTACGGGCCGACCACGCGGTGACGTGGTCGTTGCTGAACTCCGCCAGCGGCTCGCCGTCGGCCGAGTAGAGCACCTGGCTTTCGCGTTGGGTGGTGATCCGCGCGACCGGTACGAGGGGACTGTCGCGGACGATCGCCAGCACGACGTCCACCAACTCTTCCGGCACGGTGTCGGTGCCGGACGCGTCCAGCGGCACCCGGACCTCGGTGCGGGCTTCGGGACCGGTCGGCAGCTTGAGGTGCCACCCCGCGTCGGACCCACCGGTGCGGCGGCGCAGGGTGATCTTGTTGCGGGCCAGGTCCTGTGCCGGGGTGTCGAAGTACGTCGCGTCCAGTGTCTGAGTCGGCGACTTGTCGACGTGCGCCACGGCGGCGATGCCTTCGAACGAGGGTGACACGGTGGATTCGCCAACGTCGAACTTGCGCTCCACCTCTCGATGGCGCGAGGCTTGCGGCGCTTTTGCAGGCATGTTCGGCTCCGTTGCGGCGCGTCGCCGCGGCCTTGAACGTCATGGACGGTGGTGCTGGGCTCTCATAGCCTGCCATACCGCGGTGACGCGGCTGGCGGCGATGGCCGCCGACTGTCGCGGGGCTCAGCCGGGCGGCGCCGGCGGCGGGGAATCTTCGCGGAGATGCATCGCCAGGCCGCCCAGCTCGCGGATCGTCTGAACCTCGGGATCGCGGAACGGTTGCCCGTCGGGCGTGAGCAGGTCGTGGAACCATTCAGCCGGCATGGCGGGGTTGGGGTGCTCCCATGAGTCCCAGGGGAAGAAGGTCTGCGTCTTCCCGACGACCAGGCCCCAGTTGAACGCGCCGACGTTGCGGCGCTTCGCGATGGGCAACACGCCCTGGATGGTGCTGCCCAACGGCCGGGCCATGTATTCGGTGCACAGGATGGGGCGCCCCAGCGGCGCGAGCTCGGCGATGCGGCTCTCGAACTCGGCCGGCGGGGCATAGGAGTGGAACGTGATCACGTCCGAGTTGTCCAGCTGGATGCCGCTGATCGCGCTGCGGCGCGCGGGGTTCGCCCACTCGCCGTCCCAGACGCCGCTCGTCAACGGTTGGCTCGGATCGACCGAACGGGCCCAACCGAACACCTGGGGGAGCAGGTCGGTGACCAATTCGAGCTTGTCCTTCCGCTCGACCGAGCGGTAGTACTTGGACGGATTGTCGGGCTCGTTCCACAGGTCCCAGCCCAAAACGCGGTCGTCGGTGCGGAATTGACTGAGCACCCCGGTGACGTAGCTGCGCAGGGTCGGGATGTAGGAGCGTTCACCGAGGCGTTGCGCACCCGGGCTCTGCACCCAGCCCGAGTTGTGCACGCCGGGCGTCGGCGCGCGCTGTGGACCGGATTGGGGGTGAGGATCCCAACAGGAGTCGAACAACACGAACAGCGGCTTGATGTCGTGGCGCGCCGCGATGTCGACGAACTGGGCGAGGCGGACTTGGAACCCCCGGGGGCCCTGCTCCCACAGCAGATCGTGCAGGAAGACGCGGACCGCGTTGAACCCGATGCCGCGGGCCCAGCCCAACTCGGTGTCGATCCGCCGGGGATCGAACGTATCGGGCTGAAACATCTCCAGCTGATTGATGGCGTTCGATGTGATGTAGTTCGCCCCGACCGGCCAGTCCTGCGCCTGATACCACCGGTTGGCGCGCTCGGGTGACCAGCGGCTCGCCTGCGGCGAGCTGCCAGGCGCGGGTTCCGCGGACGCGCGAGGTGCTCGAGTCAGTGCAGCGCCTCCCGCCAGTAACAGCGGAAGCTTCAGTACCGTTCGACGGTGCACGAAGTCACCGCAAATCTCCCGGTCGATGTGTTCACCCTTGCTCTCGGAGTAGAGACTTTATCCAAGAGCAATCGTACCCGCCTGCCACACAAGGAGTTTCGGAAATTGACAGGATCGGGGGTTGCGGTGGGCGGAAACCCTCTGGTGGCTTCCGTCAGAAGCAGTGCTCGTCGGCCGGGAAGACCCCCTCGGCCACTTCTTGCGCATATTGCATTGCGGCCCGGCGCAATTCCGCGCCGATGTCGCCGAACCGCTTGACGAAGCGGGCGGCCTTGCCGCTGCTGACGCCCGCCATGTCCTGCCACACCAGCACCTGGCCGTCGCAGTTCGGGCCGGCTCCGATGCCGATGGTCGGGATGGTCAGCTTGCCGGTGATCTGGGTGGCCAGGTCGGCCGGCACCATCTCCATGACGACGGAGAATGCGCCGGCTTCGGCGACGGCGATCGCGTCGGCGACGGTCTGTTCCGCGGCGTCGCCGCGGCCCTGGACGCGGAAGCCGCCCAAGCTGTTGACGCTCTGCGGCGTGAACCCGATGTGCGCCATCACGGGGATGCCCGCCGCGGTCAGGCAGGCGATCTGCTCGGCGACCCGCTCGCCGCCCTCGAGCTTGACGGCGTGTGCGCCGCCCTCCTTCATGAATCGGGTGGCCGACGCCAGGGCCGCGGCCGGCCCCGCCTCGTAGCTGCCGAACGGCAGGTCCGCGACGACCAGGGCGTGACGGGCGCCCCGCACGACGCCGCGCACCAGCGGGATCATCTCGTCGATCGAGACGGGCACCGTGGTGTCGTAGCCGTATACGACGTTGGCGGCCGAGTCGCCGACCAGCAGGACCGGAATGCCCGCCTCATCGAAAATGCGGGCCGTCGAATAGTCGTAGGCCGTGAGCATGGCCCACTTGTGGCCTTCGGCCTTCATCTTCTGCAGGTGGTGCGTGCGAATTTTGGTGAGCGGTTGCGCGTGCTCAGATGTGCCTGCACCGTAAACGTTTTGCTCAGACATCATTGTCCCTAAAGGTGGTCGGTTCGATCCTCGTGGCCGGATAGGGTCCCCGGGTTCGTCTGACGGTGCCATTCTGCCATTTCTTCTGCGCGGTTGCACCGCTCTGGTGATGTGAGACATACCATGCTCGGATGCAGCGGCTCAGCGGACTCGACGCCAGCTTCCTCTACCTGGAGACCTCGTCGCAGCCCATGCACGTGTGCTCGATCATGGAGTTGGACACCTCGACGATGCCCGGCGGCTACACCTTCGACCGGCTTCGCGACGCCCTGGCGCTGCGCATCAAAGCGATCCCGGAGTTCCGCGAGAAGCTGGCCGACAACCCGCTGAATCTCGATCATCCGGTCTGGGTGGATGACGAGAACTTCAATCTCGACCGCCATCTGCACCGGATCGCGCTGCCCGCGCCGGGCGGCCGCGCCGAGCTCGCCGAGATTTGCGGGCATATCGCGGAGTCACCGCTGGACCGGCGCCGGCCGCTGTGGGAGATGTGGGTCGTCGAAGGCGTGGCGGGCACCGATTGCCATCGTGACGGGCGGCTGGCGGTGATGACCAAGGTGCACCATGCCGGCGTCGACGGCGTGACCGGCGCCAACCTGATGTCGCAGCTTTGCGGCACCGAACCCGACGCCCCGCCCCCGGATCCGGCCCGCGGGGTCGGGGGCGCCAGTGGGTGGCAGATCGCCGCGGGCGGGCTCGTCCGATTCGCCGCCAGGCCGCTGCAGCTGGCCAACGTGGTGCCCGACACCGTCTCCTCGGTGGTCACCACGTTGCGGCGGGCGCTCGAGGGCCAGGCGATGGCGCGGCCGTTCGCGGCGCCGGCCACCGCATTCAACGCCCGGATCACCGACCGCCGAAACATCGCCTACGCCGAATTGAATCTCGACGACATCAAGGCGGTTAAGAATCGATTCGACGGCGTCAAAGTCAATGACGTGGTGATGGCGTTGGTTTCCGCTGTGCTGCGCCAGTACCTGGCCGACCGAAACGCTTTGCCGGACTCGCCGTTGGTGGCGTCGGTGCCGGTTTCCGTGCATGGAAAATCCGAGCGGCCCGGCCGCAACCAGGTGTCGGCCATGTTCTCCAGCCTGCATACCGATGTCGCGGATCCGGTGGAGCGCCTGAAGGCCATCGCCCACGCGAATTCGGTTGCCAAGGAACACAGTTCCGCCATCGGCGCGTCGCTGTTGCAGGATTGGACGCAGTTCGCCGCGCCGGCCGTTTTCGGTATCGCGATGCGGCTTTATGCCAGGACGCGGTTCACCGACAGCATGCCGGTGCACAACCTGGTGGTGTCCAACGTGCCCGGCCCGCAGGTGCCGCTGTACATGCTGGGCTGCGAGGTCAAGGCGATGTATCCGCTGGGTCCGATCTTTCACGGGTCGGGACTCAACATCACCGCGATGTCGCTGCGGGGCAAGTTGGACGTCGGGCTCCTCGCGTGCCCCGATCTGGTGCCGGACCTGTGGGAGATGGCCGACGAGTTCGCGGTGGCGATGGAGGAGTTGCTCGCGGCCACCCGGTAGCCGGCGGTGGTGCCGCTCATGAGGATCTCAGGTTTCCTCTGGCAGCATATGTTGGCATGGGTCTGTCTCGCCGCGACACGATTGCGCGCACGCTGCTGGTTTGGACAACGGTCGCTGCCGTGGCGCTCCTTGTCGCGGGCTGCGTGCGTGTCGTCGGCGGCCGCGCCCTGCTGGCTGAACCGAAGCTCGGCCAGGCGGTGGAGTGGACACCGTGCCGGACGGCGAACCCGAAGGTCAAGATTCCCGCCGGTGCGCTGTGCGGCAAGCTGGCGGTACCGGTCGACTACGACCACCTCGACGGAGACGTGGCGACGCTGGCGATGATTCGCTTCCCCGCCACCGGGGACAAGATCGGTTCGTTGGTGATCAACCCCGGCGGTCCCGGCGAGTCCGGTATGGAGGCCGCCCTGGGTGTCGTTCAGTCGCTGCCGAAGCGGGTCCGCGAACGGTTCGATTTGGTCGGCTTCGACCCCCGGGGGGTGGGGTCGTCGCGGCCGTCCGTCTGGTGCAACTCCGACGCCGACAACGACCGGCTGCGCACGGAGCCGAACGTCGACTACAGCCCGGCCGGCGTGGCCCACATCGAGGACGAGACCAAGCAATTCGTCGGCCGCTGCGTCGACAAGATGGGGAAGAACTTCCTGGCCAACATCGGCACGGTCAACGTCGCGCGGGATCTGGACGCGATCCGGGCGGCGCTGGGCGACGACAAGCTGACCTACCTCGGCTACTCCTACGGCACCAGGATCGGCTCCGCCTACGCCGAGGCCTACCCCGACAAGGTGCGCGCGATGATCCTCGACGGCGCGGTCGACCCCAACGCCGACCCCATCGAGGCAGATCTGCGCCAGGCCAAGGGTTTTCAGGACGCGTTCAACGACTACGCCACCGATTGCGCGAAGCAATCGAGCTGCCCGCTGGGGACCGATCCGGCCAAGGCCGTCGACGTCTACCACAGCCTGGTCGACCCGCTCGTCGACCCCAACAACCCGATGGTCGGCAGGCCGGCGCCGACGAACGACCCACGGGGACTGAGCTATAGCGACGCCATCGTCGGCACGATCATGGCGCTGTACTCACCGACGTTGTGGCACCACCTGACCGACGGGCTGAGCGAACTGGTCAACCACCGCGGCGACACCCTGCTCGCCCTGGCCGACATGTACATGCGCCGGGACGCCCACGGCCACTACACCAACGCGACCGACGCGCGGGTGGCGATCAACTGCGTCGACCAGCCGCCAATCACCGACCGCGCCAAGGTGATTGACGAGGACCGTCGCTCGCGGGAGATCGCGCCGTTCATGAGCTACGGCACGTTCACCGGCGACGCCCCTCTGGGCACCTGCGCGTTCTGGCCGGTGCCACCGACGAGCAAGCCGCACACCATCTCCGCGCCCGGCCTGGCGCCGACGGTGGTGGTGTCGACCACCCATGACCCGGCGACGCCCTACAAGGCCGGGGTGGATCTGGCCAACCAGCTGCGCAGTTCGCTGCTCACCTACGACGGAACCCAGCACACGGTGGTGTTCCAGGGCGACAGTTGCATCGACAACTATGTCACCGCGTATCTGGTCGGCGGCGCCACGCCGCCCAGCGGCGCGAAGTGCTAGCGCGCGTGGAGGTCTGACGCCGGCCGCACCCCCGCGAGGGCAGCCAGACGAGACCAAGGCGTAACCGTTTCGCGCCGCTTCGGGTACCCGGGGCTGACACGATGACAGCCATGTCGCGCCTGAGATCCTTGAGCTCGGCGCTGCTGTCATTCGGGCTGCTGGTGGGCCAATCGGCGGTGGGACTGCCGGTGGCGGGCGCCACCCCGGAACCCGGTGCGGGGCAGACCCCCGCGCCGAAACCGTCGGTCGCGACGCCGCAGGCCTGGGGGAGCTGCGGCCAATTCGCCACGGACACAAACGAAGTGCCCACCGCGCAATGCACCACCGTCTCCGTCCCGGTCGACTACGACAACCCGGGAGCCGGCCAAGCCAAGCTGGCGGTGATTCGCGTGCCGGCGACCGGCCAACGGATCGGCGCGCTGCTGGTCAATCCGGGCGGTCCCGGCGGGTCCGCGGTGGACATGGTGACCGCGATGGCCCCGAATCTGGAGGGCACGCCCATCAGGCAGCACTTCGACCTGGTCGGCTTCGACCCGAGGGGGGTGGGTCACTCGACCCCGACGCTGCGCTGCCGCTCGGACGCCGAGTTCGACGCCTACCGGCGCGAGCCGATGGTCGACTACAGCCCGGCCGGCGTCGCGCACATCGAACAGCTCTACCAGCAGCTGGCCCAGCAGTGTGTTTCCCGGATGGGCAGCGGGTTTCTGGCCAACGTCGGCACCGCGTCCGTGGCGCGCGACATGGACACGGTCCGCCAGGCGCTGGGCGACGACCAGATCAACTACCTCGGGTACAGCTACGGCACCGAGCTCGGGACGGCCTACCTGGAGAAGTTCGGTGCCCACGTCCGGACGATGGTGCTCGACGGCGCGATCGACCCGACCGTCGGCCCGGTCGACGAAAACGTCCAGCAGATGGCGGGTTTCCAAACCGCCTTCAACGACTACGCCACCGACTGCGCCCGCTCGGCGGGCTGCCCGCTGGGCACCGACCCGGCCCAGTTCGTCAACCGTTACCACGCGCTGGTCGACCCATTGGTCGCCAAGCCGGGTCGCACGTCGGACCCGCGCGGCCTGAGCTACGCCGACGCCACCACCGGCACCATCAACGCGCTGTACACCCCGGCGCACTGGAAGTACCTGACCAGCGGCCTGCTCGGGCTGCAGCGCGGCACCGACGCGGGCGACCTGCTGCTGCTCGCCGACGACTACGAGGGCCGGGACCGCGGCGGGCATTACACCAACGATCAGGACGCGTTCAACGCGATCCGGTGCGTCGACGCGCCCACGCCGCGGGATTCGGCGAGCTGGGTTTCCGCCGACCAGCGCATCCGCCAGGCCGCGCCGTTCCTCAGCTACGGGCAGTTCACCGGCAACGCGCCCCGCGATCTGTGCGCGCTGTGGCCGGTCCCGGCGACGTCGACGCCGCACGCCGCGTCGCCCGCCGCGCCGGGCAAGGTGGTCGTGGTCTCCACCACGCACGACCCGGCCACCCCTTATCAGGCCGGCGTGAACCTGGCGCGCCAGCTGGGCGGCCCGTTGATCACCTACGACGGGACTCAGCACACCGCGGTGTTCAACGGCGATCAGTGTGTGGACGCCGCCGTCATGCGTTACCTCGTCGCGGGCACGTTGCCGCCCGCGGCCTACCGCTGCCAGTCGTGACCGCACTGAGCAGCCTGTTTGCAATGTTCGCAATTGTTCCGATCGTGCGTCGGTAACACAGAATTAACAGCTGTTGCCTACTGTTTCGGTTATGGATCGCCAGAAGGAATTCGTCCTCCGCACCCTGGAGGAACGGGATATCCGCTTTGTTCGGCTGTGGTTCACCGACGTGCTCGGTTTCCTCAAGTCGGTCGCCATCGCCCCGGCCGAACTCGAAGGCGCCTTCGAGGAAGGGATCGGCTTCGACGGATCCTCGATCGAGGGTTTCTCGCGCGTCTCCGAATCCGACACCGTGGCCAACCCGGACCCCTCGACCTTCCAGGTGCTGCCGTGGGCTTCCGGCGGCCACCACCACTCGGCCCGGATGTTCTGCGACATCACCATGCCGGACGGCTCGCCGTCCTGGGCGGACCCGCGGCATGTGCTGCGCCGCCAGCTGCAGAAGGCCAACGACCTCGGCTTCTCCTGCTACGTCCACCCCGAGATCGAGTTCTTCCTGCTCAAGCCGGGCCCGGACGACGGGTCGGTGCCGGTCCCGGTCGACAACGCCGGCTACTTCGACCAAGCGGTGCACGACTCCGCCTCGAACTTCCGCCGCCACGCGATCGAAGCGCTGGAATTCATGGGCATCTCGGTGGAGTTCAGCCACCACGAAGGCGCGCCCGGCCAGCAGGAGATCGACCTGCGCTTCGCCGACGCGCTGTCGATGGCCGACAACGTGATGACGTTCCGCTACGTCATCAAGGAGGTCGCGATCGAGAACGGCGCCCGGGCGTCGTTCATGCCCAAGCCGTTCGGGCAACACCCCGGCTCGGCGATGCACACCCACATGAGCCTGTTCGAGGGTGACGTCAACGCGTTCCACAGCCCCGACGACCCGCTGCAGCTGTCCGACGTCGGCAAGTCGTTCATCGCCGGCATCCTGGAGCACGCCTCCGAGATCAGCGCGGTCACCAATCAGTGGGTCAACTCCTACAAGCGGCTGGTGCAGGGCGGAGAGGCGCCCACCGCCGCGTCGTGGGGTGCGGCCAACCGGTCCGCGCTGGTGCGGGTGCCGATGTACACCCCGCACAAGACGTCGTCGCGGCGCATCGAGGTGCGCAGCCCCGACTCGGCCTGCAACCCGTACCTGACGTTCGCCGTGTTGCTGGCCGCCGGGCTGCGCGGGGTGGAGAAGGGCTACGTGCTGGGGCCGCAGGCCGAGGACAACGTGTGGGACCTGACGCCCGAGGAGCGGATCGCGATGGGCTACCGCGAGCTGCCGACCAGCCTGGACAGCGCGCTGCGTGCCATGGAGTCCTCCGAACTCGTCGCGGAAACGTTGGGGGAGCACGTTTTTGACTTCTTCCTGCGCAACAAGCGCACGGAGTGGGCGAACTACCGCAGCCATGTCACGCAGTACGAGCTGAGCACCTACCTGTCGCTGTAACTCGCGTCGCCGTTAACAGGGCGGCCGCCTTGCCCGTGCGCTGCGGGGGGTTGCGATACCGTCGTGGGCGTGACCAAACCCGCGACGCAGCGCCCCCGGTTGCCCAGCGTGGGCCGGCTTGGCCTGGTCGATCCTGCCGCGGGCGATCGCCTGGCGCAGTTGGGTTGGTACGACCACGACGACCAAGCCCACGTCGACCTGCTGTGGTCGCTGTCGCGCGCACCCGACCCCGACGCCGCGCTGCGCGCCCTGATTCGGCTGGCGGAGAACCCCGACACCGACTGGAACGAGCTCAACGCCGCGCTGCTCACCGAACGGCCCTTGCGCGGGCGGCTGTTCGCGGTACTCGGCGCGTCGTTGGCCCTCGGGGATCACCTGGCCGTCCACCCGCAGTCGTGGAAACTGTTGCGGGGCAAGGCCAAACTGCCCACGCGCGACGAGCTGCGGGCGGTGTTCACCCAGTGTGTCGACGAGGCGTCGGGTTCGATCGTGCCGCGCCTGCAGACCCTGTACCGCGACCAGCTGCTGGTGCTGGCCGCGCTCGACCTGGCCGCGACGGTGGAAGACGAGCCGGTGCTGCCGTTCACCGTGGTGGGCGCCCAGCTGGCGGACCTAGCGGACGCCGCGCTGGCCGCCGCGCTGCGGGCGGCCGAGGCCAGCGTGTGCGGGGACCGCACACCGCCACGGCTGGCCGTCATCGCGATGGGCAAATGCGGTGCGCGCGAACTGAACTACGTCAGCGACGTCGACGTCATCTTCGTCGGTGAGCGCGCCGACGCGCTCACCACCCGGCTGGCCGGCGAGATGATGCGGATCGCGTCGGAGGCCTTCTTCCAGGTCGATGCCGGGCTGCGGCCCGAGGGCCGCAGCGGCGAGCTGGTCCGCACCGTCGAATCGCACATCGCCTACTACCAGCGCTGGGCGAAAACCTGGGAATTCCAGGCGTTGCTGAAAGCCCGCGCGGCCGTGGGTGATCAGGAACTCGCCGAGCGCTACCTGACCGCGTTGATGCCGATGGTGTGGGTCGCCTGCGAGCGCGAGGATTTCGTCAGCGAGGTGCAGGCCATGCGCCGCCGCGTCGAGCAGCTGGTGCCCGCCGACGTGCGCGGCCGCGAGATCAAACTCGGCAGCGGCGGGTTGCGGGACGTGGAGTTCGCAGTGCAGCTGCTGCAGCTGGTGCACGGCCGCAGCGACGATTCGCTGCACGTCGCGTCCACCGTGGACGCGCTCGAGGCGTTGGGGCAGGGCGGCTACGTCGGACGCGAGGACGCGGCGAACCTGACCGCGTCCTACGAATTCCTCCGGCTCCTCGAGCACCGGCTGCAGCTGCAGCGGCTCAAACGCACCCACCTGTTGCCGGAGGCCGAGGACGAGGAGGCCGTGCGCTGGCTGGCCCGCGCCGCGCACATCCGCCCCGACGGGCGGCACGACGCCGCGGGCGTGCTGCGCGAGGAGCTGCGGCACCAGAACCTGCGGGTGTCGCAGCTGCACGCCAAGCTCTTCTACCAGCCGCTGCTGGAGTCGATCGGCCCGGCCGGCCTGGAGATCAGGCACGGCATGACCTCGGAGGCCGCCGAACGACAGCTCGCCGCGCTCGGCTACGAGGGGCCGCAGACGGCGTTGAAACACATGTCGGCGCTGGTCAACCAGAGCGGCCGGCGGGGGCGCGTGCAGTCGGTGCTGCTGCCCCGGCTGCTGAACTGGATGTCGTACGCCCCCGACCCCGACGGCGGGCTGCTGGCCTACCGCCGCCTGTCGGAGGCGCTGGCCGCGGAGACCTGGTATCTGTCCACCCTGCGGGACAAGCCCGCGGTGGCGAAGCGCCTCATGCACGTGCTGGGCACCTCCTCCTACGTGCCGGACCTGTTGATGCGCGCGCCCCGGGTGATCGAGGACTACAGCGACGGTCCGGCCGGGCCCAAGCTGCTCGAAACCGATCCCGCCGCGGTGGCCAGGGCGCTGGTCGCCTCGGCCGGCCGCCACCCCGACGCGGTGCGCGCGATCGCGGCCGCCCGCACGCTGCGCCGCCGCGAACTGGCCCGCATCGGCTCGGCCGACCTGCTCGGCTTCTACGAGGTCACCGATGTGTGCCGGGCGCTCACCTCGGTGTGGGTGGCCGTGCTGCAGGCCGCGCTGGACGCGATCATCCGTGCCAACCTCCCCAAGGACGGCAAGGCGCCGGCGGTTATCGCGGTGATCGGTATGGGCAGGCTGGGCGGCATGGAGTTGGGCTACGGGTCCGACGCCGACGTGATGTTCGTGTGCGAGGCGGCGGCCGGCGTCGAAGACTCGGTGGCGATCCGCTGGTCGACGACGGTGGCCGAGCAGGTCCGCACGCTGCTGGGCACGCCCAGCGTCGACCCGCCGCTGGAGGTGGACGCCAACCTGCGGCCCGAAGGCCGCCAGGGTCCGCTGGTGCGCACACTGGGTGCCTACGCCGCCTATTACCAGCAGTGGGCACAGCCGTGGGAAATTCAGGCCCTGCTGCGGGCGCACGCGGTCGCCGGCGACGCGGACCTGGGCGAGCGGTTCTTGTTGATGGCCGACGAGACGCGCTACCCACCCGCCGGGGTGTCCGCCGAGGCGGTGCGGGAGATCCGCCGCATCAAGGCCCGCGTCGAGTCCGAACGGTTGCCGCGCGGCGCCGACCCCAACACGCACACCAAGCTGGGCCGCGGGGGACTGGCCGACATCGAATGGACCGTGCAGCTGATGCAGCTGCGGCACGCGCACGAGATTCCCGCCCTGCACAACACCTCGACGCTGCAATGCCTGGACGCGATCGCCGCGGCCGACCTGGTGCCCGCGGAGGAGGTGGACCTGCTGCGGCAGGCGTGGCTCACCGCGACGCGCGCCCGCAACGCGCTGGTGCTGGTCCGCGGCAAGCCGACCGATCAGCTGCCGGGACCCGGACGCCAGCTCAACGCCGTCGCGGTGGCCGCGGGCTGGCCGACCGACGACGGCGGGGAGTTCTTGGACAACTATCTACGGGTGACGCGACGGGCAAAAGTCGTGGTACGGAAGGTGTTTGGCAGTTGAGTCAGGAGGCCGGCGCGTTGGACGCCATATTCGAGGTGCTCGACGCGGCGGAGGCGCAGCGAGTCACAGCGCTCTACGCCCCGTTGGCCGACGCCGTGCGCGAACTCGTCGACGCCACCATCCGGACCGAGGTCGACGACGACGTCGTCGCCCAGGCACGGTCCGCGATCGAGGCCGTCACCGAGTCGCTGCGGCAACGCACCCGGCCGGTCGGGGTGACTTACCGCGTCGACGGCCGCCCGCTGCCGCTGGGCAACGCCGCGATCGGCGTGTGCAACCCGATCGCGCCGCCGATCGTCGTCCACCACGACGGCGGGGGGCGCTGCTGGAGCGAGTTCGTCCTCGGGTCGGCCTACGAGGGTCCACCGAAGCTGGTGCACGGCGGGGTCAGCGCCCTGGTGCTTGACCACATGCTCGGCGAGGCGGCCAGCGAGGGGCTGTCCAAGGCGCGCTTCACCGGAACGATCACCGTGAAGTACCTGCGCGGCACCCCGCTCGGGCCGCTTCGCTGCGAGGCGTGGGTCGACGGCAAGGAGGGCCGCAAAGTCTTTGCGCGCGGGACGATTTCGGATGCCGCGGGGGTCACCGTCGAGGCCGAGGGCGTCTTCATCGAGCCGGCGTGGGCCCGGGAAGCCGAATGAAGTTCTACATCAGCAGCGCCTTCCTGAACACCCGGGAGATCATCGAGCTCGCCAAGGCTGCCGACGAACTCGGCTACGACGGCATCGGGATTCCCGATCACGTCGTCAACCTGGAGACCCTGAACACCCCGTACCCGTACACCAAGGACGGGCAACGGCGTTGGCAGCCGTTCACGGACTGGCCCGACCCGTGGGTTCTCATCGGCGCGCTGGCTCAGGTCACCACGCGGCTGCGCTTCGTCACCACCGTTTACATCCCCGCGATGCGCAACCCGTATTCGGCCGCCAAAGCCATTGGCACCGCGGCGGTTCTGGCGGCGGGCCGGGTGGAGCTCGGCATCGGCGTCGGCTGGTGCCGTGAGGAATTCGCGTTGATGGGCGAGCGGTTCGAGGCCCGCGGGAAGCGGACCGACGAGATCATCGACCTGATGCGCGCGCTGTGGCGGACGGGCTGGACGGAATTCGAGGGCACGTTCTATCGCACCCCTCGGCTGGAAATGGAGCCGACGCCCCCGCCGATCCCGGTGTACGTCGGCGGGCTCAGCGACATCGCGCTGCGCCGCGCCGCCCGCAACGACGGCTGGATCGGTGATCTGATCAAGACCGAGCGCGCCATCGAAGCCGTGGGCCGGCTGCGGGAGTTGCGCGCCGAAAACGGTTTGTCGATGGACGATTTCACCATCCTGACGCCGCTGACCGACGCCTTCACCACCGCCGACTACCAACGCGCCGCCGACGCGGGGATCACGGGCGTCATTACGATGCCGTGGATGTTCTACGCGGGGCCGGACGCGTCGCTGGCCGACAAGATCGACGGCATGCAGCGCTTTCGCAAGGACCTGGCGCTCGACGGCTAGCTCTTGGCCCTTCTCGGCTTCTCGCCTGCTCGCCTTCGCTCGCCTGCTCGCCATGCTCGCCTGCTCGCTGGCTCGTCGCGACACTTGCCTGCTCGCCGCGACACTTAACCTATGGCGACGACACGCCGCAAACGAGCGCCGTGGTTTATGTCTCGCGAGTTCGATCGCGATTGGGCGGCCGGTGGTAACCCCTTGCAAGCCTGAAAGAATGCCGGGCATGCCAGCGAACATCGACGAGGTGCGTCCGGCGTCCGCGGCGGATGCCGCGGAGTGCCTTGCGATCTACCGCCCGTATGTCGAGCGAACGACGATCAGCTGGGAGGTCGAAGTCCCGAGCGTCGGCGAGATGGCCAACCGCATCCGCGACGCGCACGACTGGCTCGTCCTCGAACGCGACGGCCGGGCCATCGGTTTCGCCTACGGCCACGCGCTGCTACGACTTCCAAGCTTCCAATGGTCGGTGGAAACCGGGATTTATGTCGACCTCGACCATCACCGCACGCGCGGCGGTCGTGAGCTCTACACGCGATTGCTGAGCCGGCTCACGGAGCGCGGGTACCGGAGAGCGTTCGCCGGTATCACCCAACCGAACGAGGCCAGCACCAGCTTTCACCGATCGTTCGGGTTCCAGGACGCCGGCCTATATCGGCGCGTCGAATGGAAACACGGTCGCTGGCACGACGTCGCGTGGATGCAACTCGACCTGGGCGGCACCGCCGACCCCGACGAGCCGCCTAGCCCGATCGTGTGATTGGTTAGCGGCCCCCGCCGGCACCGCCACCGACAAAGCCCCCGCCGGCACCGCCGCCAACGAAGCCGCCGCCGGCACCGCCGCCAACGAAGCCCCCGCCGGCGCCGCCACCACTGCGGCCGCCGCCGGCGCCCCCGCCGATGTGGGCGCTCTTAACCATTACCTGTGCGGTGCTGATAGTCATGGCCCAAAAACTAATGCCGAATCCGTTGCCGCCGCAAGGCTTCAAATCTGAACTTTCCGCCACATTTCCTGCAGAAAGCGATGAGTCCACCCGCTCGGCAATCGACGAACTGATCGCGGAGCGGGTGGACTCTTCTCGGAGCTACTGCGGACGAACGTCGAGTTAGACGTCGTAGTAGAGCGCGAACTCGTACGGGTGCGGCCGGATCTGCACCGGCAGGATCTCGTTCTCGCGTTTGAAGCTGATCCACGTCTCGATCAGGTCGGGCGTGAAAACGCCGCCCTCAGTGAGGTATTCGTGGTCCTCTTCGAGCCGGTCGATCACCGCGGACAGCTGGGTGGGCGCCTGCGGGATGTTGGCGGCCTCCTCCGGCGGCAACTCATACAGGTCCTTGTCCACCGGGGCCTGCGGCTCGATCTTGTTCTTGATGCCGTCGAGCCCGGCCATCAGCATCGCCGAGAACGCCAGGTACGGGTTGCCCGACGAGTCGGGGCAGCGGAACTCGAGGCGCTTGGCCTTCGGGTTGCTGCCGGTGATCGGAATGCGGACACACGCCGAGCGATTGCGCTGGCTGTAGACCAGGTTGATCGGCGCCTCGTACCCCGGAACCAGTCGCTTGTAGGAGTTGACGGTCGGGTTGGTGAACGCCAGCAGCGACGGGGCGTGGTGTAGCAGGCCGCCGATGTAGTGCCGCGCGGTGTCCGACAGGCCGGCGTAACCGGTCTCGTCGTACATCAGCGGGCTGCCGTCCTTCCACAGCGACTGGTGGGTGTGCATGCCGGATCCGTTGTCGCCGAACAGCGGCTTGGGCATGAACGTGACGGTCTTGCCGGCCTGCCACGCCGTGTTCTTGACGATGTACTTGTACAGCTGCATGTCGTCGGCGGCGTGCAGCAGCGTGTTGAACTTGTAGTTGATCTCGGCCTGCCCGCCGCTGCCCACCTCGTGGTGGCCCTTCTCCAGGCTGAAGCCCGCCTTGATGAGGTTCGACAGCATGTCCGCGCGCAGGTCGACGTAGTGGTCGACGGGCGCGACCGGGAAGTACCCGCCCTTCGGGCGGACCTTGTAGCCGCGGTTGGGGGTGCCGTCGTTCTCGGTCGGCTCGCCGGTGTTCCACCACCCCGAGATCGCGTCGACCTCGTAGAAGGACCCGTTGGTGCGCGAGTCGAAGGTGACCGAGTCGAAGATGTAGAACTCGGCCTCGGCGCCGAAGTAGGCGGTGTCCGCGACGCCGGTGCTGATCAGGTAGTTCTCCGCCTTGCGGGCGATGTTGCGCGGGTCGCGAGAGTACGGCTCGAGGGTGAACGGGTCGTGCACGAAGAAGTTCAGGTTCAGCGTCTTGTGCTCGGTGAACAGGTCGATCTGCGCCGTCGCGGGGTCCGGCAGGAGCAGCATGTCGGACTCATGGATGGACTGGAATCCGCGAATCGACGAGCCGTCGAAGGCCAGGCCGTCCTCGAAGACGCTCTCATCGAAAAACGAAACCGGAATCGTGAAGTGCTGCATGATGCCTGGCAAGTCACAGAACCGGACGTCGACAAACTCGACGTTCTCGTCCTTGACGAGTTTGAAGACGTCGTCGGGCGTCGTTTCCGTCACAGAAATGCTCCTTTACTTGGTGAGATCCGCGGCCTGACGCTATGGAGCAGATGTTGCCCGCCAGTCAACCCCGTGTTGCGCGCACGTTACGCGACCCGTGTCATCCACAAAAGAGGCGGCGTCGGCGGCGGGTTCTATTGTGGGGCCATGGATCGCAAGATCGTATCTGGTCCGGCGCCCGAGCGCAGCGTTGTCTTTTTGGCCCGGCCCGTGCAGGTCAGGGAGCCGAACCCCGGTTTCGGCCGATGACGTCCGAATCGCGGTCCGCGTACCCCGGCGAGAAGCTGGGCCTGCCGGAAACCGGACCGGGGTCCCTGGCCCCGATGGGACGCCGGCTCGGCGCGTTGATGATCGACTGGCTGATCTCCTACGGCCTGGCGGCGCTGGCCCTGCGCTTCGGTGCTTTCTCCGAACACATGCTGGCGACGGCGGTGCTGGCCATCTGGTTCGTGCTGGGCGTGGTCTCGGTGCGGCTGTTCGGCTTCACGCCGGGGCAGTTGGTGCTGGGGCTGCGGGTGGTGCCGGTCGACGGGCAGGCGGCGGTCGGCATCGTCCGCGCGGTGGTGCGGGGCGTGCTGGTGGGAACGGTCGTCCCGGCGTTGTTCACCGACTGGGATGGCCGTGGTCTACAGGATCGGCTGACCGCAACCGCGGTCGTGCGACGCTGAGTCGAGGGCTACTTGCGGCGCACGGTGCGC
Source organism: Mycobacterium sp. E2238 (assembly GCF_001672665.1). Taxonomy (NCBI): domain Bacteria; kingdom Bacillati; phylum Actinomycetota; class Actinomycetes; order Mycobacteriales; family Mycobacteriaceae; genus Mycobacterium; species Mycobacterium sp. E2238. Next base: position 79,377 of record NZ_LZKF01000160.1, read on the forward strand.
TGCACGCCCCGCATCTTGCCGGCGTTGGGGAGCGGTCCCTTCGGTAGGACGGCGGCACCGGCCCGCGTTCCCAACGCGGCCAACCGGGACTCCAGCGTGTCCATCTGTTTGGCGGTGATGTTGGCCGGCAGTCGGTTGAGGTGGCGCTCCAGCTTGGACAGCGGAACCTCGTCGTCGCCATTGCCGACGATGATGTCGTAAATCGGCACGTCGCCGATCAGCCGCGCGGTGCGCTTCTTCTCCTGGGCCAGCAGCGGCCGGACCCGTGCCGACGACCCTTCCCCGACCAAGATGACGCCGGGCCGGCCGATGACCCGGTGCACCGCGTCGAGGTGGCCGGTCGCGGCCACCCCCGGCGTCACCCGCCACTTGCCGCGCAAGTTATCCAAAGCCCATGCGGCGGCACCGGTTTGGCCCTCGGCCTTGCTGTAGACGCTCTTCTGGGCGCGGCGGCCGAAGATGATGAAGGCGACCAGCCCGCCCAGCACCACGCCCAGCGGGATCAGGGTGATCATCGTCAGCCCGCCGGCCCACAAACCGACCGCCACCGAGATGGCGATGATCAGGACGAAGGCACCGATCATGTAGGGCAGCAGCCGCTTGTCCTCGCGGCGCTGCATGTTGAACGCCTGCCACAGCTGGGCGCGCCGCTCCTTCGCGGCGGCCTTGCGCGCGGCTTGCGCCTGCGCTCGGGCGGCCTTGTTCTCAGCGGCGTTGCGGGGTTTAGCCATAGTCAAAGAATACGTACCGGCGCCGGTGACTAGCGCGCCGCGGCATCTTCAGGCGCGGGTGCGCGCGGCCTGCTCGTAGAGCCGGCCCGCCCGGTAGGACGACCGCACCAGCGGCCCGGCCAGCACGCCGGCGAAGCCCAGCGCCTCGGCGTGCCGGGCGAACTCGACGAACTCGTCGGGATGCACCCAGCGTTCGACCGGATGGTGCCGCGTCGACGGTCGCAGGTATTGGGTGATGGTGACGATGTCGCAGCCGGCGCCCCGCAGGTCGGCCAGGGCGGTGCGCACCTCGTCGGCGGTTTCGCCCAGCCCGAGAATGAGATTGCTCTTGGTGACCAGCCCGGCATCGCGCGCCGCGGTGATGACGTCGAGGCTGCGCCGGTAGCTGAACGCGGGCCGGATCCGCTTGAAGATGCGGGGCACGGTTTCGACGTTGTGCGCCAACACTTCCGGGCGGGACCCGAAAACCTCGGCAAGCCGGGCGGGCTCGCCGTTGAAGTCGGGGATCAACAGTTCGACGCCGGTCGACGGGTTGAGTTCCTTGATGGCGCGCACCGTCTCGGCGTAGAGCCAGGCCCCCCCGTCGGGCAGGTCATCGCGGGCCACGCCGGTGATGGTGGCGTAACGCAGTCCCATGGTGCGCACGCTGTCGGCGACGCGCCTCGGCTCGTCGCGGTCCAAGTCGGCGGGCTTGCCGGTGTCGATCTGGCAGAAGTCGCAGCGCCGGGTGCACTGGTCACCACCGATCAGAAAGGTGGCTTCCCGGTCCTCCCAGCACTCGAAGATGTTGGGGCAGCCGGCCTCTTCGCAGACCGTGTGCAGCCCCTCGCGGCGGACCAGGCCCTTCAACTGGGTGTATTCGGGTCCCATCCGGGCCCGGACCTTGATCCACGGCGGCTTGCGTTCGATCGGCGTTTGCGCGTTGCGGACCTCGAGGCGCAGCAATTTGCGGCCTTCGGGTGCGACAGTCACATGGCTGATGCTACGCGCGTGCCCGGGTGTTCCTGGACCGGCAGGGCGCCGTCGAGGGCATCGCAGACGGCGGCGGCGACGGCCGCGCGGACGTCGTCGACCACCACCGGACGTCCCAGCTCGGCGGACAACGACGTCACGCCGGCGTCGCTGATGCCACAGGGCACGATCGTGCCGAACGCGCCGAGGTCGCAGTCGCAGTTGAGCGCGAACCCGTGCAGGGTGGTCGCGCGTGACACCCGGACGCCGATGGCCGCCACCTTGCGGTCGGGGCGGCCGCCACTGCCGGGCACCCACACCCCGGAGCGGCCGTGCACCCGGCATGTCTGAAGGCCCAGGTCGCCGCACACCTTGATCAGCGCCTCCTCGAGGCGGCGAACGTAGTTCACCACGTCGAGCGGTTCAGCCAGGCCGATGATCGGATACCCGACCAGCTGCCCAGGGCCGTGCCAGGTGATCTTGCCGCCACGGTCGGTGTCGACCACGGGGGTGCCGTTCACCGGCCGTTCGTGCGGCTCGGTGCGCCGCCCCGCGGTGTAGACGGGCGGGTGCTCCAGCAGCAGCAGTGTGTCGCTGCCGCCGCCGACCCTCGCGTCGGCCAGCTCGCGCTGCAGCTGCCAGGCGGTGCGGTAGTCGACCGTTCCGAGCTGGCGAACGTCGATCGCGGCCCGGCTGGACCGGATGGAGTCGCTCACGTTCGCGACGGTACTCGCCGGGCAGGCGCCCCGCGACGCCGCGCCACGCCCGCGTGACGCTGGGCGGCGTCAGCCACACTCGCCGGCCGTGGCTAGTCGCGGTCGCGTCGCGCCGTGGCGTAGCCGAGCGCCTCGCCAATTGTGTTGTGGTGGAATTGGAAACCGGCCCGTTCCAGCGCGGACGGGATGGCGCGCTGGCCGATCAGCACGCCCTCGTCGGCGAACTCACCGAGCGCGGCGCGCACGGCGAACCCGGGCATCATCAACGGCGTCGGCCGGTTGACCGCCCGCCCGAATGCGGTGGTGAATTCGGCATTGGTGACCGGCGCGGGCCCGGTCAGGTTGACCGGCCCGGACAGCGCGGTGTTGGTGATCGCGAACAGCAACGCGCGCACCTCGTCCTCCAGGGTGATCCAGGACATGTATTGACGGCCACTGCCCAGCCTGGCCCCGAGGCCCGTTCGGAACAACGGCCGCAGGCGCCCCAGCGCGCCGCCCGCGGGGGAGAACACCAGCCCGGTGCGGGCGAGCACCACCCGGGCGCCACCGTATTGCGCCGGCAGCGTGGCGGCCTCCCAGTCTTCGCACAGCTGGGCCAGGAATCCCTTTCCCGCCCGGTCGTTTTCGTCGACCACGCGGTCTTTGGTGTTCCCGTAGTAGCCCACCGCGCTGGCGTTGACCAGGGTGCCCACCCCGGCCTCGGCGACGGCGTGCGCCAAGACTTCGGTGGGAGCGATGCGGCTGTCCCGCAGGCCCTGCTTGAAGGCGCCCGACCAGCGACGCTGGCCGATGTTGACACCGCACAGGTTAACGACGGCGTCGACGTCGCTGATCGCGTCGACGTCGATCTCGCCGCTCTCGGGATTCCAGTGCAATTCGTCGGAACTCGACGGCGCCCGGCGCACGATGCGCAACACCCGGTGGTCGGCCGCACGCAGCGCCGCGGTCAAAGCGGATCCAATCAGTCCGGACGAACCCGCTATGGCGATGACGAGCTTGGCCACCGTATGCCCGCTCCCCTAAAGACCCAAGTCGGCCTCGAACGCTCCCTCTTCGAGCCGGTTCTTGATCGTGGTGAGGAAGCGTCCGGCATCAGCGCCGTCGATGAGCCGATGGTCATAGGTGAGCGGGAGATAGCAGATGGAGCGCACGCCGATGGACTCGTTGCCGAATTCGTCGACGATCACCCTGGGCCGCTTCACGATGGCACCGGTGCCCAGCATGGCGGCCTGCGGCGGGACCAGGATGGGGGTGTCGAACAACGCGCCCTGGCTGCCGATGTTGGTGATGGTGAAGGTTCCGCCGGACAGTTCATCCGGTTTGAGGTCACCGGAGCGGGCGCGCGCGGCGATGTCGGCGATGGCCCGGGCCAGTCCGGCCAGCGAGAGGTCGCCGGCGTTGTGGATGACGGGGGAGAGCAGGCCCTGATCGGTGTCGACGGCGAAGCCGAGATGCTCGGCGTCGTAGTAGGTGATCTCCTTGGTCTGCTCGTTGTAGCTCGCGTTGATGTTGGGGTGGATCTTCAACGCGTCGATCACCGCCCTGGCGATGAACGGCAGGAACGTCAGGTTCACGCCCTCGCGTTCGGCGAACGCCGACTTCGCCCTGGCCCGCAACCCGACGATCCTGGTCATGTCGACCTCGTGCGTCTGGGTGAGCTGGGCCGTGGCCTGCAGGGATTCCCGAGTTTTGTTCGCCGTGAGCTGGCGGATCCGGCTGGCCTTCTGCGTGGTGCCGCGCAGGTGCGCCAGCGCCGGCGCCGGGGTGGGCGCGGCCGCCGGAGCCGGCTTGCCGTCCCCGGCCGGCGCGGCAGCGGGCGGCGCCTGCGGCGCGGGCGCCTTCTGGGCCTGTTGCTTCTTTTCCGCCGCGGCGAGCACGTCTTGCTTGCGGATGCGGCCGCCGACGCCGGTGCCGCTGATTTCGGCGAGATCGATGTTGTGCTCGGTGGCAAGTTTGCGCACCAGCGGGGTCACGTACGGTGCGCCGTTCGGGCTCGAGCCGCTCGGCTCGGACGCCGGTTGTGCCTGCGCCGGTTGGGCTTTCGGTGCGGGCTCGGGCTGCGAAACCGGCTGCGGTTCGGGCTTCGCCTCGGCCTTGGGCCGCTCGGGTGCCGGCTCGGGCTTGGGTTCCGGTTTGGGGGCGGGCGGCGGCGTGGGCGCGGAAGCGGCTTCCGAGCCGCTGCCGATGCGCGCCAGCTCGCCGCCGACCGGGACGGTGGCGTCCTCTTCGGCGGTGATGCTGATCAGGACGCCGGCCACCGGGGACGGGATCTCGGTGTCCACCTTGTCGGTCGACACCTCCACCAGCGCGTCGTCCACCTGGACCGAGTCGCCGACCTTCTTCAGCCAGCGGGTCACCGTGCCCTCGGCCACCGACTCGCCGAGCTCGGGCATCAACACCGGGGTGGCGTCGCCGCCGCCGGAGCTCTGCGCAGCGGGCTGGGGCTCGGGCTCCGGCTGGGCCGGCGCTGCGGGTTCGGGCTCGGGTTGGGCCGGCGGGGCGGATTCCGCCTGCGGCTCCGGATGGCTGGGCGCCTGCGGGGCCGCCTCGGAACCGCCGCCCTCCGAACCACCCTCCGCCGAGTCGCCGATCACGGCCAGCTCGCCGCCCACCTCGACGGTGTCGTCCTCCTGGGCGACGATCTTGGTCAGCACACCCGCGGCGGGCGACGGGATTTCGGTGTCGACCTTGTCGGTGGACACCTCGACGAGGGGCTCGTCGAGCTCGACCGTGTCGCCTTCCTGCTTGAGCCAGCGGGTTACCGTCCCTTCGGTGACGCTCTCACCGAGTGCCGGCATCTGGACGGAGAAGGCCATCGTTTTTGACTCCTCGATCGCTCGTGGGTCGGGGTGGGTCGAACATGTCGCTAGCCGTTCGAAGTAACTATCCAAAACTATCCTGTCACTGCGTCCGCATCGGCACACATCCAGGGCGGACCGCGCGCGGTTGCCAGGAAGCCCCGAACGCCCTTGCTACGGTGTGGCCACTGCAGTTGAAGCGGGGAGGTCGGAGATGCCGGCAACACAACAGCTAGTCCAGCATTTCGTTGACAGCGCCGACGGCGCGCGAATCGCGGTCTACGAGGAAGGCAACCCCGACGGGCCCACCGTCGTGTTGGTGCACGGCTTCCCCGACTCCCACGTGTTGTGGGACGGTGTCGTGCCGCTGCTGGCCGACCGGTTCCGCATCCTGCGGTACGACAACCGTGGTGTCGGTGAGTCCTCGGCGCCCAAGCCGGTGTCGGCGTACCGCATGGACCGGTTCGCCGGTGACTTCGCCGCGGTGACCGCCGAGCTCAGCCCCGGCCGGCCCGTGCACGTGCTCGCCCACGACTGGGGCTCGGTCGGCGTGTGGCACTACCTGAAGCGGCCGGGCGCCGCTGACCGGGTCGCCACGTTCACGTCGGTGTCCGGCCCCAGCCAGGACCAACTGGTCGACTACATCTTCAGCGGCCTGCGGCGGCCCTGGCGCCCGCGCACCTTCGCCCGGGCGGTCAGCCAGGCGCTGCGGCTGACCTACATGATCTTCTTCTCGATCCCGGTGCTCGCGCCGCTGGCGTTGCGGCTGACGCTGTCGATCCCGGCGCTTCGGCGCAATGCGGTGGACAACATCCCCGTCGAGCAGATTCACCACTCGCCGCACCTGGCCCGCGACGCCGCCCGTTCGGTGAAGACCTATCCCGCCAACTACTTTCGCTCGTTCTCCGGCCGCGGGCAGGGCGTCCACGTCGTCGACGTGCCCGTGCAGCTGATCGTCAACACCAAGGACAAGTACGTGCGGCCGTACGGGTACGACCACACCCCGCGCTTCGTACCGCGGCTGTGGCGGCGCGACATCAAGGCCGGCCACTTCTCGCCGATGTCCCACCCGCAGGTGATGGCCGCGGCGGTGCACGAGTTCGCCGACCTGGCCGAGGGCAAACCACCCAGCCGCGCGCTACTGCGCGCGCAGGTCGGCCGCCCCCGCGGATCCTTCGGCGACACCCTGGTGTCGGTCACCGGCGCCGGCAGCGGAATCGGTCGCGAGACGGCGTTCGCGTTCGCACGGGAGGGCGCCGAGCTGGTCATCAGCGACATCGACGAGGCGGCCGTCAAGGCCACGGCCGACGAGATCGCCACCCGCGGCGGCGTCGCGCACCCCTACGTGCTGGACGTGTCCGACGCCGCGGCCGTGGAGGCGTTCGCCGAGCGGGTCAGCGCCGAGCACGGGGTGCCCGACATCGTGGTCAACAACGCCGGCATCGGCCAGGCCGGGGGGTTTCTGGACACCCCGGCCGACCAGTTCGACCGGGTGCTCGACGTCAACCTGGGCGGCGTGGTCAACGGCTGCCGGTCCTTCGCGCGCCGGCTGGTCGAGCGGGGCACCGGCGGGTACATCGTCAACGTGTCATCGATGGCGGCCTACGCGCCGTTGCAGTCGCTGAACGCGTACTGCACCTCGAAGGCGGCGACCTACATGTTCTCCGATTGCCTGCGCGCCGAACTCGACGCCGCGGGAGTGGGGCTGACCACTATCTGCCCGGGCGTCATCGACACCAACATCATCAACACCACCCGGTTCGACGCGCCCGCCGGAAAGGTCGAACAGGTCGACGGCCGCCGCGGCCAGCTCGGCAAGATGTTCGCGCTGCGGCACTACGGCCCCGACAAGGTCGCCAACGCGATCCTGTCGTCGGTCAAGAAGAAGAAGCCGATTCGCCCCGTGGCCCCCGAAGCCTATGCGCTGTACGGACTCTCGCGCGTCGCGCCGCAGGGCCTGCGCAACTTCGCGCGGATGCGGGTGATCTGACCCGCGGTTCAGGTGCCCGCCCGCGCCGCGCCCTGACGGCCCGTGAGCAACACCCCGCCGATCGCGAGCAGCCCGATGACGGCCAGCGGAATGGACCACATGCGCCGACTGCCCACCGACGACTGGCACTGCGCCACATAGTCGGTGTGGGGCACGACCTGATTCAGGATCGGGATGTTCGCCACGCTGTTGTTGTTCGCGCTTCTGGCCGCGGACAGGTCCGTCGCGACGGCGTTGCCGCACCCAATCGAATGGCCGTTGCCGTCGGAAATCGACACCGGCGCCAACAGCCCGATCACACCGGCCAGCAAAAGAACCGCGCCCACACCGAGGATCAACCGTCGAATCGTCACGATCTCGCCTTTCGCCGTCCGGATTTGGACCGCTAGGAGATTAACCACTGTCGGGGCCCGGTAAACCCGAATTTGATCCGGTACGACGCCCGCCACGTGGGTATTCCGCCGCGGTACCGAAAGGGGAATTGGTTGTGGTGCTGAGTGCGACGCGGGACGTGGCCGCGCCTTGCGAGCGGGTGTGGGAAGTGCTGGCCCAAGGGTGGACCTACACCCAGTGGGTGGTGGGCAACAGCCGCATGCGGGCGGTCGATCCGAACTGGCCGGAGCCCGGCTCATCGATCAGGCACTCGATCGGGATCTGGCCGCTGGTGATCAACGACGCGACCATCGTCGAAGAGGCCGAACCGCCGCACAAGCTGGTGCTGTGCGCCCGCCTTGGGCCGCTCGGCGCCGCGCGGATAACGATGCTGCTGCACGAGACCCCGACGGGCTGCCGGGTGGAGATGATCGAAGTGCCCGTCGAGGGCCCGATGGGGGCCGTGCCCAATTCGCTTGCGCTGGCCGCGGCTTACCCGCGCAACAAAGAATGCCTGTGGCGACTGGGGGCCCTGGCGGAGCGCAAGGAGCCGAGCCAGGTGAAGTGATCGTGCGGGACACCGCGGACGCCGTCGTCATCGGGGCCGGACACCACGGCCTGGTCGCCGCCTCGATGCTGGCCGACGCCGGATGGGACGTGCTGGTGCTCGAAGCCCAGCCGGAACCGGGTGGCGCGGTCCGCAGCGCGGAGCTGACGCCCGGCTACATCACCGACCTGTTCAGCTCCTACTACCCGATGACGGTCGCCTCACCGGCGATGGCGGCGCTGCGGCTCGAAGACCACGGGCTGCGGTGGTCGCACGCGCCGGCGGTGGTCGGGCATCCGCGCAGCGCGGCCGATGACGATCCGCCCATCGTGTATCGCGACCCTGCCCGCACCGCAACGGAATTCGCGCGGCGGGAACCCGCCGACGGCGATAACTGGTGGCGGCTGGTGGACTTGTGGCAGCGGATCAAGGCCCCGCTGCTCGACGCCATGCTGGCGCCCTTCCCGCCCGTGCGCCCGCTGATGCGACTGCTGACCAAACTCGGTACGGCCGAGGCGATTCGGGTGGCGCGACTGTTGGTGCAGCCGGCCAACACGATGGCGAGCGAGCTGTTCGCCGGCGAGGCGCCCCGAGTTCTGTTGTTGGGCAACGCGATGCACGCCGACGTCCCGCCGGACGCGCCGATCAGCGGCGCCATGGGATTCCTGATGACGATGCTGGCCCAGGACGGCGGCTGGCCCGTGCCGGTCGGGGGTTCCGGTCAGCTGACGGCCGCGCTGGTCAACCGTGCCCGCTCGGCGGGCGCGCGAATCGAATGCAACCAGAACGTTTCCCGCATCCAGGTGCGGGGCGGACGCGCGGTCGGCGTGACGACGGCCGAGGGGCGCACCGTCGCGGCCCGGCGGGCGATCGTCGCCGACGTGACGGCACCGCGCCTGTTCGGTGACATGCTGCCCGCCGATGCGTTGCCGCCCAAACTGTTACGCGACCTCGAGCACTTCACGTGGGATCCGCCGGTGGTGAAGGTCAACTACGCGCTGGGCGGGGCCGTTCCCTGGCGGGCCAAAGACCTGCACGGTGTCGGCACCGTTCACCTGGGGGCCGACGGCGACGGGCTGGTTCGCTGGATGGCCGACCTGAACACCCGGGTGGTGCCCGAGCATCCGTTCATGTTGTTCGGCCAGACCACCACCGCGGATCCGAGCAGGTCTCCGGCGGGTACCGAAAGTGTTTGGGCCTATACGCATTTGCCGCGCAACGTCGCCGACGACGCGTCGGCCGACCGGCTCGCCGAGCGGATGGACCGGGTCATCGAGGAACACGCGCCGGGCTTCGGTTCGGCGGTCATCGACAGGTTCGTGCAGCGGCCGTCGGACCTGGAGGCCAGCGACGCGAACCTGCACATGGGGGCGCTCAACGGCGGCACCGCGCAATTGCAGCAGATGCTGATCTTCCGCCCGGCACCCGGCATGGGCCGGGCCGAAACTCCGGTGCAGGGGCTGTATCTGGGTAGCGCTTCGGCGACCCCGGGCGGCTCGGTGCACGGAGCCTGCGGGCGCAACGCGGCCAACGCCGCGCTGGCCGCCGACGGCGCGACCGGCTGGCCCCGCCGCACGGTGCAGCGGGCCGTCTTCTCGTTGGTGGCGGGTAAGCGCTAGCCGTTCACTAGCCTTTTTCGCAGATGTCCTCGAGCACCGCGAACATGGTCCGCGTCGGCACACCGGTGCCGCCCTTGGGGGTGTACCCCCACGGGCTGCCGGTGTTGTACGCCGGGCCGGCCACGTCGATGTGCGCCCAGCTCACGCCGTCGGCGACGAATTCGCGCAGGAACACCCCGGCGACCAGCATGCCGGCGAAGCGCTGGCCGCTGATGTTGGACAGGTCGGCCACGGTCGATTTCAGGTCGTCCTTGAGTTCGTCGGGCAGCGGCATCGGCCAACCGTTCTCGCCCACCCGCTGCGAGATCGCGGCGACCCGGTCGCGGAACGCGTCGCTGCCCATCACGCCGGGGATCCGGGCGCCCAACGCCACCGTCTGCGCACCGGTCAACGTGGACGTCTCGATCAGGTAATCGGGGTTGTCCTCGCACGCCCGCACGATGGCGTCGGCCAGGATGAGCCGACCCTCGGCGTCGGTGTTCTGCACCTCGACGGTGATGCCGCCGTACTGGGTCAGCACGTCGCCCGGACGCTGCGCGGTACCCGACGGCATGTTCTCGGCCATCGGCACGGTGGCGATCACGTCGATCGGCAACCGCAACTGCGCGGCCAGCGCCACCGTGGCGATGACCGCGGCCGCGCCGCCCATGTCCGAGGTCATGTAGTGCATCGACGCCGCCGGCTTGATCGAGATGCCGCCGGTGTCGAACGTGATGCCCTTGCCGACCAGCGCCACTCGCTTGGCCTGCTTCGACTTCTTGGCCAGCTTCGCGCCCCGGTGGGTCAGCCGCACCAGCCGCGGCGGCCGCGACGAGCCCTGCCCGACGCCGATCACGCCGCCGTAGCCGGCCTTCTGTAGCGCCTTGTCGTCGAGCACCTCCACCTCGAGTCCGACGGATTCACCCAAAGCCTTTGCGCGCTTGGCGAATTCGGCCGGGAAGAGGTGACTTGGCGGCGTGTTGACGAAGTCACGGGCGGTGGCCACCGCCGTCGCCACGGCCGCGCCGTGCGCGCCGCCCGCTTTGGCGTCCGTCGATGCGGACAGCACGGTGATCTTGCGCAGCCCTTTGTCTTTCGGCGCGGTCTTGCCGCTGCGGAATTCGGTGAACCGGTAGCTGCCCAGGATGAGCCCCTCGACGGCCGCCGAGCAGACGTCGGCGTCAAAGTCGCCGGGCAGCGTGAGGAGCGCCGCCTCGGCGGTGCCCAGCGACCGCGCCGCCACACCCGCGGCGCGCCGGACGGTGTCGGCCGGCCACTCCGGACGCGGTTTACCCAGGCCGATCGTCAGCACGCTCGACACCGGCAGCGACGGCACCACCAGGCGGTGGACCTGCTCGCTGCCGCCGGTGGCGTCCAGCGCCCGCAGGCCGGATTCGATCTCGGCGACCGCGTCGGCCGGCAGCAGCGACTCGCCCGCCGCGACCGCCGCCCCGGGCCTGTCCTCGTCGCCGGTCGAGACGACCGGCACGATCAATACCGAAGAACCCGCCCCGCGTTTCGGCAGCGACGTGGCGACGTTGACGGATGGGCCTGGATAGCTCAATTCGGTGCTCACGGGCATTTACCCTAAACGCCGGAGCCCGCGCCGAGGTCGGCGGCGCCCGCGCCCTGCAGCTCGAAGGCGACGACGGGGGCGTCAAAACCCTTGAGGTCAAAGGGACCGCGGGCCGTCGCCGGCCAATCCGGCAGTTGCTCGTGCAGGGCCGAATCGGCCAGGATCTGGCCCGGGGCGGCGGCCCCGACCAGGCGCGCCGCCAGGTTGACCGGGCTGCCGAAGTAGTCCCCGTTGATCGCCAGGACGCTGCCGTAGGCGAGGCCGGCGCGGACCTGCAGGCCCTCCTCGCGTGCCCGCGGGTGCTCGACGAGGTCGACCGCCGCCCTGGCCAGGCGTTCGGGCGACGCGCTCACCCACATCACCTCGTCGCCGATGAACTTCACCACCCGGCCGCCGTCGCGGTGGACCACATCCGCGACGGTCCCGGCGAACTCGTTGAGCAGATCCGAAAGCTGGGCGGGGGTCAGCGCGCGGGTGAGCACGGTGAAGCCGGACAGATCCGCAAAACCGATGCCGCACACCACGCTTGCCGAGGTGTCGCGAAGGACGCCCTCGAAGTGGGTTCGGGCGCCGGTCAGATGGTGGCGGTGAACGACGTCGATCAGCGCCGAAATCCGGGGGACGAACTCCGCGACCGCGCGGTACGCCTGCGCCGTGGCGAGCTCGTCGTTGGTGTAGGTCATCTGGATGTCCGGAGTCCCGGCCCGGATCGCGGTCGACTCGGCCTCCGCGAGCCGGGCCATCGCCGCGCCGAGCACCCGCAGCAACCCGAACGCGCCGTCCTCGCCCACCACCGTCTTCAAGGCCACCCAGGTCGCCAGCGCGTCGACGTCGGCCTGGCTCAGCACGGGAACGTCGGGGCCGGCGACCGTCAAACCGAGCAGACCCCACGCGTGGGTGACTTCCTCGGGTGACAAGCCGAGCTGCTCGGCGGCGGTCGCCATCGTGTGGATCGGGCGCCCCGACCATTGCAGGACGTCGCCGGCAAGCCCGAACAGCCGCCCGCGCTGCTCGGCTTCCACCATTTCGTCGACGCTGAAGCCGAGTTCGTCGAGGTACTTGATCAGGTCTGACCGTTCGCGCGCACGAGCGATTCCGGCAGCCTCCAGCGCTTCGAAATCCGGGGAATCGACCACCCACCCAAGTGTGCCAGCAGCCGCGATTAGGGTGAACCGTCGTGACCGATGACCTGCAGCATGGCCCGCTCGAAGACCGCCACCGCGACCTGGGGGCCAGTTTCGCCGAGTTCAGCGGCTGGCTCATGCCCGTGTCGTACGCGGGCACCGTCAGCGAACACAACGCCACCCGCAACGCCGTCGGCCTATTCGACGTCAGCCACCTGGGCAAGGCGTTGATCCGCGGGCCGGGCGCCGCCGAATTCGTCAACTCGACGCTCACCAACGACCTGAGCCGAATCGGGCCCGGCAAGGCGCAATACACGTTGTGCTGCAACGAATCCGGCGGCGTCATCGACGATTTGATCGCCTACTACGTCGACGACGACGAGATCTTTCTGGTGCCCAACGCGGCCAACACCGCCGCGGTGGTCGAGGCGCTGCGGGCGGCTGCCCCGGCGGGTCTGACGATCACCAACGAGCATCGCTCCTACGCGGTGCTCGCGGTGCAGGGCCCGCGCTCGACGGATGTGCTCGGCGAGCTGGGCCTGCCGACCGGCATGGATTACATGGGCTATGCCGACGCCTCCTACGCGGGGGTCCCGGTGCGGGTCTGCCGGACCGGATACACCGGGGAGCACGGCTACGAACTGCTGCCGCCGTGGGAATCCGCGGGTGTGGTGTTCGACGCGCTCGCCGCGGCGGTCGGCGCCGCCGGCGGCGAACCCGCCGGGCTGGGCGCCCGCGACACGCTGCGCACCGAGATGGGCTACCCGCTGCACGGGCACGAACTGGCGCTGGATATTTCGCCGCTGCAGGCCCGATGCGGCTGGGCGATCGGCTGGAAGAAGGGCGCGTTCTTCGGCCGCGACGCGCTGCTGGCGGAGAAGGAGGCCGGACCGCCGCGGCTGCTGCGCGGCCTGCGGATGGTCGGGCGCGGTGTGCTGCGGCCCGGTCTGACGGTGCTCGCCGGCGAGACGCCGGTGGGGGTGACCACGTCGGGAACCTTCTCCCCGACGCTGCAACTCGGCATCGGGCTGGCGCTGATCGACACCGGCGCCGGCATCGAGGACGGCCAGCGGGTCACCGTCGACATCCGCGGGCGCGCCGCAGAGTGCGAAGTCGTGCGGCCGCCCTTCGTCGACGCGAAAACTCGTTAGTGCGGCCGGTTCAGGTGAAAAGCCCGGTCGCAGGCGGATATACAATCAGCCCCATGACCAGCGGCTCCCTCGAGTTCACGGTTTCACGTTCGGCCCACCCCGCGACCGACGCCGAACGTGGATCCATCCTGGCCGCACCCGGTTTCGGCAAATACTTCACCGACCACATGGTCTCGATCGACTACGACGAGGAGCGGGGCTGGCACAACGCGCGCGTCATCCCGTACGGCCCGATCGAACTGGACCCCTCGGCGATCGTGCTGCACTACGCGCAGGAGATCTTCGAAGGGCTCAAGGCATACCGCTGGGCCGACGACTCGATCGTGTCGTTTCGCGCCGAGGCCAACGCCGCGCGGATGCGGTCGTCGGCGCGGCGCCTCGCGATGCCCGAACTGCCTGACGAACTGTTCATGGGCTCGCTGTGCCAGCTCATCGCCGTCGACAAGGCCTGGGTGCCCGCGGCCGGCGGGGAAGACGCGTTGTATCTGCGCCCGTTCATCATCGCCACCGAGCCAGGGTTGGGCGTGCGGCCGTCCAAGCGGTACCGGTATCTGCTGATCGCCTCACCGGCCGGCGCGTACTTCAAGGGCGGCATCAACCCCGTCACCGTTTGGGTGTCGACGGACTACGTGCGGGCCAGCCCGGGCGGCACCGGCGCGGCCAAGTTCGGCGGCAACTACGCCGCCTCCCTGCTTGCCCAGGCCGAGGCCGCCGCACACCAGTGCGACCAGGTGGTGTGGCTGGACGCCGTCGAACGCCGCTTCGTCGAGGAGATGGGCGGCATGAACATCTTCTTCGTGTTCGGCAGCGGCGGGTCCGCGCGGTTGGTCACCCCGGAGCTGTCCGGTTCGCTGTTGCCCGGGATCACCCGGGATTCGTTGCTGCAGTTGGCGATTGACGCCGGGTTCTCCGTCGAGGAACGCAAGATCGACATCGACGAATGGCAGAAGAAGGCCGCCGCCGGCGA